>CAYWDW010000961.1:0-2169 GCA_964457105.1 uncultured Heliobacteriaceae bacterium | reverse complement strand
CCACATCTCACCCCCAAACTCGTGGGGGGGGGGGGCCCCCCCGCCGGGGGTTGTGTGGGCGCCGGCCTTCCCCGGGGGGGGGGCCCCCCCCCCGCTCCCATAGTTTTGCGTCAGTCCTGTGTTCTATGTTGAAGTCACGGGATTACACCGCCGAGCGAATGAATTCGTCACTACGGGGGAGCGGCCTGGCGCCAGCACGACGCCTTAACTTCACGCCATTGAGCGACAGCGACCGGAGCCTGATGAAGTGGGTGGGTTGCCGGAACCCGGGCTGCCGCTCCCGGTACTGAGCCACAGGGAAGGAATTATTATGTGTGGAATTGCAGGAATGTTCGGGCCGGAAACGGCTATGGGGCCGGGCGAACGGCGTGACGTGCTGAAGCGGATGTGCGGCGTCATCGCGCATCGCGGGCCGGACGATCAGGGATTGTTCTTTGATCGCGGGCTGGCGATGGGGATGCGACGGTTGTCAATCATTGATCTGGCTGCGGGTCATCAGCCGCTGTCGAACGAAGACGGCACGATCTGGATTGTCTTCAACGGGGAGATTTACAACTACCGCGAACTGCGCGCCACGCTGCTTGCGCGCGGCCACGCCTTTCAGACGCGCACCGATACCGAAACGATTCTGCATTTGTACGAAGAGTACGGCGCTGATTGTGTGACGCACCTGCGCGGAATGTTCGCCTTTGCGATTTACGATCAGCGCGCCAGACAACTGCTGCTGGCGCGTGACCGTGTGGGCGAAAAGCCGCTGCATTATGCGCTCGTCGGCGACACGCTGATTTTCGGTTCTGAAATCAAATCGCTGCTGCAGCATCCGGCCATCAAACGCGAAATCAATGCTGAAGCCATCGCTGACTATCTTTCCTTCGGTTACATCCCCGAACCGGCCACCGCCTTTCGCGGCATTCACAAACTGCTGCCGGGTCACACGCTGCTTTTTCGCCAGGGCGAGATGCAACTGCGCCATTACTGGGATTTTGATTACAACGATGAAGCGCGGCTGCCGGTGCGCGATGAAGCTTATTACGTCACGCTGCTGCGCGAACTGCTGGCTGAAGCCGTCAGAATCCGGCTGGTCAGCGATGTGCCGCTCGGCGCTTTTCTGTCCGGCGGGATTGATTCAAGCGCCGTCGTGGCGCTGATGGCCCGCGAAATGAAGCAGCCGGTCAAAACCTTTTCCATCGGCTTCAGCGAAACGGCCTTTGATGAATTGCCGCACGCCCGCCGCGTGGCCCGGCACCTCAACACCGATCATCACGAACTGATTGTCAGGCCCGACGCCTGCGCGCTGGTTGACACCATCGTGCGTCATCACGACGAACCGTTTGCCGATGTGTCGAGCATTCCGACCTGGCTGGTTTCAAAGCTGGCGCAGCAGCACGTCAAGGTCGTCCTGTCAGGCGACGGCGGCGATGAGCTTTTCGCCGGTTATGAAAGATATGTGACCGACCGCCGCCGCGAAATGTTTACGCGCCTGCCGGCGCTGATCAGGCGCGGACTGCTGCGCCCGCTCAGCCACGCGCTGCCACGCGCGGCTTACGGCAAAAACTTTCTGCGCAACATCTCGCTCGAAGCTGATGAGCGGTATCTTGACAGCCTCGCTTATTTCAATGCCGAAGCGCAGCGCGAACTGTTCACCCCGGAATGGCAGCACACGCTGGCCGGGTATGATCCGGCAGCCGCCTTTCGCAAGCTGCATCGCAGCCCGGTCACTGATGATCATCTTGATCGCCTGCTCTACCTTGACAGCCGGACTTATCTGCCCGGCGACATTCTGACCAAAGTTGACCGGATGAGTATGGCGGCTTCGATTGAAACGCGCGCGCCGCTGCTCGATCACAAGCTGATTGAATTTGCCCAGGGCCTTCCGTCATCGCTCAAGCTGCGCGGCATGACGACCAAATACCTGCTCAAAAAAGCCGTCGCCGGGCTGATTCCCGATGAAATCATCAACCGCCCCAAGCAGGGCTTCGATGTGCCCATCGCGCAGTGGTTCAATCACGAACTGCGCGAACTGTTGCACGACACGCTGACCGCTCAGCGCACCCGACAGCGCGGATATTTCAATCAGTCAGCCATCGCCGCGCTGCTCACTGAACATCATCGCGGTCGCCGCAACAATGCCCGCCAGTTGTGGGGCCTGCTGATGCTCGAACTGTGGCA
>CAYWDW010000960.1:0-2169 GCA_964457105.1 uncultured Heliobacteriaceae bacterium | reverse complement strand
GCCTGCCGCGATCCTGTAATGATCGAAAATTGCCACTGAATATGAGGGGAACGCCATTAAGGATGACAGGGTAAAACAGCCCTCAGGCGAGGTCAAGTTAAGTCCGGCCTGAGCGCACAAAGCCCTGACGGCTGGCTCGGAAGTACTCCGGCAGTTGACCGGCGCTGACCGGCATTGGACTCGCCGCCCGGATGAAAGGCGCAGTGTGAAGCCAGGCGGTTCATCCCTCCAGCTTCGGATGCATCGTGTGCCATTTCGTCGCGCGCTCGAACGCGAGCGCGACTCTGAGCGGCGCGCCTTCGTCGTACAAATTGCCGGTGAACATTATCGCCTGCGGCAGATTGTTGATGAACCCGCACGGCACGACGACTGCCGGATGGCCGGTCAGGTTGGTGATCAATAAACTCGCGCTGCCCGGCGCGGGAGTGACGAAGACATCCCATTTTTCCATCAGCCGGTCCATCTCGCGCATGAGCAGCGTGCGGGCGCGTTGAGCGCGCAGGTATTCAACCGCCGGAATGAACCGCGACGTGCGAAAGCTGTTCGGCCAGTCATTCGGACTCTGACCTGACAACTGATTGACACGGCCATCGCGCGTGATGTCGTCAAAGGCGGCGGCGGCTTCGGCGCTCAGAATAATGCGCAGGCTTTGCGCGTTGAAGGTCGGCAGCGTCATCGGTTCAAGCTTTGCGCCCGCCTGCTTCAATGCTTCGAGCGCGGCCTGATACATCTTCCTTCGTTCTTCAGCGTTGCTCTGATTGCCGAACTGATTGCCGCCCTCGAATTCAGCTTTGATGTAACCGATGCGCAACTTCGATAAAGGCAGATCGGGTTGCCAGGTAAACGGCACATCGCCAACTGTGAGGTCGTGACCATCGGGGCCATAAATCGCCTCAAGCGCCAGCGCGCAGTCTTCGACGCCGCGACAGATCGGGCCGATCTTGTCCATCGTCCAGCTCAGGCCCATCGCGCCGTAACGGCTGACGCGCCCGTAAGTCGGTCTGAGTCCCGTCACCCCGCAGCGCGACGAAGGCGAGACAATCGAACCGAGCGTTTCAGTGCCGAGGGAAAAGGCGACGAGTCCCGCCGAAGTCGCTGAAGCTGAACCTGCCGACGATCCGCTTGATCCGGTCTGCGTTTCTTCCGGCTGCCAGGGATTGCGCGTCATTCCGGCAAACCAGCGTCCGCCCTGCGCGAGCGCGCCCATCGAAAGTTTGGCCAGCAGCACGGCTCCGGCGGCGCGCAATCGTTCAACTACCGTCGCGTCGTAATCAATCATCTGCTCGCGGTAAGGTTCGGCGCCCCACGTCGTTTTGATGCCCTTCGTCGCAAACAGATCTTTCACGCCGCAGGGAATGCCGTGCAGCGGGCCGCGATATTTGCCGCGCCGGATTTCGCTGTCGGCTTCGGCGGCCTGTCTGAGCGCGAGGTCTTCAGTCAGCGTGACGACGCAGAGCAGCCGGGGGCCGTATTTTTTGAGCCGTTCGAGATACATCTTCGTCAGTTCAAGCGAAGTGACTTTTCTGGTGCGAATGAGTTCGGCAAGCTGCGTGACCGTCGCAAAGGCCAGGTCTTCGACGGAATTGTATTTCGGGATTTCGACTTTGCCCGGTTTCAGCTTCGTCGCTTTTGCATTGAACTTTTTGCCGGGCAGCGCAGGATGAAAGGCGATGGCCGGTTCGGTGTCGAGCGGGACATCAATTTTGCGCAACGCTTCGTAACTCGTCAGATTACGATTCACGCCGGACAAAGCCATCGCCTCCTGGGCGTCAGTCAGTTCAATGCCGATCAGCGTTTCAGCCGCGTGCAGCGCCTCTTTGCTGACGCGCGGCGGCGTTTGTTGCTGTGGCTGCTGAACCGGCGCCTCGGCTTCAGCGTGCGGCGCAGCGATCACGGCAGCGCCGACGGCGGGCAGCAGTTTGACGAATGAACGCCGACTGACGGCTGATGATTTGTTGTTTTGACGACGTGAGCGGGAATTATTTTTCATAGCTCTCCTGAAATCAGGTCAAGTTGCAATTGCGTGGACGGTCCAGTACGCGAGCGTGAGCGAGCGCCCGGGGCTGTCGTGCCGGGGGGGGGGGGGACCCCCCCCCCACAGTGGCCACCCCCCCGGGGCCGGCCAGCCAAGGGCGACCCACACGGGGGTGGTTAACCCCCAGGTTGTGA
>CAYWDW010000959.1:0-2177 GCA_964457105.1 uncultured Heliobacteriaceae bacterium | reverse complement strand
TGATTGGCCATCGGTTTTTCGATGTAAGCGTCGCGTCCCGCGTGTACAGCCTGGACGCCGTGCAAGGCGTGCTGATGATCGGCGGTCGCAATGATGACGGCCTGCACGTTTTTCAGTTCGTAAAGTTCATCGTTGTTGCGCGCTTTGGCGATGGCTTTGCCGGTCAGCTTGCCGATGAAATCAGCGCCTTCGTCGCGGCGGCGATTCCAGATGTCGGCGACGGCGACGATTTCGCAGTTATGTGACGATGTGATCGCCTGGAAGGCCGGAATCAACGCCTCCATCGCGCGTTCGGAAAAACCAAGCACGCCGACGCTGATGCGGTCGTTAGCGCCGGGCACGCGGGCATAGCTCGCCGCGTCCCAACTGAGCGCGCCGCCGACCGCGCCTGCCGCCGTCAGCTTGACGAAGTTACGACGTGAATTGGGAATTTGTGTCATAGCCAGTATCTCCTCCTGGATTGGGAATGATAAGGGAAGCCAAAGAGAGAATACGGAACGAACGGAATGAACGGAACAAACGGAAAAAGCCGAAACAAGTCCAGTCAATTTCCGTTTGTTCCGTTCATTCCGTTCGTTCCGTATTCTCTCTTGATTCCATCCTCCTCTCTTAACCGAACTCCGGCCCCAGAATGCCGAACTGTTTCGGCGGCAGGCCGGGAAAAGGATTGTTGCGATAAAACATCCGAATGAAGGGCCGCTGCTCGCCAAAGCCGATGGATTCGAGCCACGCGCGCCAGTCGCTTTCGTGATGCGAAGCGTCAAGGATGAATCGTTTGCCCGCCTGCTGATGCAAACAGGCCGAAACCAGGCGTCGCGCTGTGCATTGATCTTCGGCGATCACCGGCCCCAGATGCTCGAAGTTGAAGCCGTGCCGCCCGAACGTGTAGCCGACGACCTGCCCCTGCTCGGCAACGACCCACGCATATTCCGGCGCGCCGTCGAGCAGCCAGCCAAGCGTCACGCGGCGGTCAGCGCCGAAGACCTCACGATCAAACGCGGCGACGGCGGGCAAATCTTCCTGCGTCATCGGACGCGCGCGATTGCCCGATTGCAGCAAGCCGTCAGTCATCACTACTGTTTCCATTCGGCTCAGGCGGTATTCGTCAATGAAATCGAGCTTGCGATAAACCGGGTGGCCAGCCGGCGTAGCATCAAGCCGGATCGAAGGCATTTCCTGCAACGCCTCGATAGCTTCGGACATCAGCCGCGCGCCCACGCCCTGCCCGCGCTCCGCCGGGTCAACCAGCATCATGCCGATCCAACTGAAACGATCTTCGTAACGCACCGTCGCCACTGTGCCGATGACCTGTTCGTTTTTGACCGCGACGCGGCAACCCGCCGGACTGAGATGAAGAAACAACTCCCAGTCGCGGCTCGTCTGATTCCAGTGCGCGGCGCGACACAGCTCCAGGCCCGCCGCGATGTCGGCAGTGTTCATTGTGCGAAAGCGGACAGGCGAAGGCATCCCTCTAAATCCGGTTGACGATTCCATCGTCGGTTGCATCGTTGTTACGCACCAGCGTGACCGCCGCCACAACCGCCAGCAGCGGAATCAGGCTTGCGGCGATCAGAATCGGCCCGAACGAATAACGGTCGGAAACCCATCCGATCAGGTAAGTCGCGGTGATCGTGCCGATGGCCGCCGCCGTCCCGCTCAGACCGCTTACCGAAGCAACTGAGCCGGTCGGGTAAATATCCGCCGGCAGATTCAAAACCATCGTCGAGAGCGCCGCGTAAGCCAGCGTCGAAATCGCAAAGCACGCGACGATCCAGAAATACGACGAGGTGAACACGGTCGGAATCAGCAGCGTCATCCCCAGCCCGCAAACGACGATCACCAGCTTGCGCGCCGCGCCCACCGACCAGCCGCGCCTGATCATCCACGACGACAGGCCGCCGCCCGCGAAGTTGCCGATGTCCGCCGCGAGAAACGGCACCCAGAAAGCCAGCAGGCTCTCTTCCACTTTGAAGCCCCGGCTGACCAGGTAAATCGCCAGCCAGTCGGTGACGAAAAACCAGACCGGGTCGGTCAGCATCTTGGCGATGACGATGCCCCACGTCTGCGGCAATCGCAGGAGCGTGCCGTAGCTCAATCTTCTTTCGGAATTCGGAATTCGGAATTCGGAATTCGGAATCAGAGCCGGTGCAGAGCCACCCTCTTCTTCACATACGAAT
>CAYWDW010000958.1:533-2181 GCA_964457105.1 uncultured Heliobacteriaceae bacterium | reverse complement strand
GAATCGGCCTGGTTTCGTCTGTTCCGTTATTTCCGTGTGTTCCGTCATCTCTCTTTCCTGACTTAATACCATTGAGCTCAAGCCGGGACTCCGAACACCGTCTGAACAAGCCCGGACATTTTTATGCCCGGCTGGCCGGGATCAAAACGAAGGCAGGCCGGTTGGTGCCGGGCTTTTCTCAGCTTCGACCTTCGGCAGTTCGGGCGTGAAATCCTCGCCGGGATTGATGAACTGATCGCGCTCGAATTTGTACTGTTTGTCGTAAAGCTGTTTGTAGCGGCCTGCGAGCGCGAGCAGTTCATCGTGCGTGCCGCGTTCGACAATCTCGCCGCCTTCGAGCACCAGAATCTGATCGGCGCTGCGAATCGTGGACAGACGATGCGCAATCACAAACGTCGTGCGCCCCTGCCGCAAGCGCCGCAAGCCGTCCTGAATCAGCGCCTCGCTTTCGCTGTCGAGGCTCGAAGTCGCTTCATCGAGAATCAGAATTTTCGGATCGGCCAGAATCGCCCGCGCAATCGCAAGGCGCTGTCGCTGCCCGCCTGACAACCTGACGCCGCGTTCACCAACGACGGTGTCATAACCTTTCTCGAAGCCGCTGATGAATTCATCGCAGTGCGCAATGCGACTGACAGCTATGATCTGTTCGCGCGTGGCGTGCGGATTTGAGAAGCTGATGTTTTCAGCCACCGTGCCATCAAACAAAAAATTGTCCTGCAACACGACGCCGAGATGCGCGCGATAATCACGCAGTCGCAGCTTCGCCAGTTCGCGCCCGTCAATGCTGATCGTGCCCGATTGCGGCTGATTGAAATTCATGACCAGACTGATCAGCGTGCTTTTGCCTGAACCGCTTGAGCCGACCAGCGCCGTAGTCGAACCCGCCGGTGCGTGAAACGAAACGTTTTTGAGTACCGGCGTATTGTCGGTGTATTCAAAACTGACGTTTTCAAAGGCGACCCTGCCGCGCAATTCAGTGATCGGTTCGCGCCACTCATCCTCGTCATCTTCCGTCTTCATCTGCATGATTTCGCGGATGCGATCCAGCCCGGCAAAGGCTTCGGTGATCTGTGTGCCGATGGCGGCGATTTCAATGACCGGCGCCGCCATCAGGCCGGTGAATAAAACGTACATCGCCATTTCACCGAGCGTCATCGCGCCTGACAGCACGGCGCGTCCGCCGACCGTAACCATCACCACGCCGATGGTGCCAATGACGATGGACGAGAGCGAACTGATGCCTGACACGCCGGTCAGCGACCTGGCGATGTTGCGAAACAGACGATGCGCGCCTTTGGCAAAGACCAGTTCCTCGCGCTTTTCAGCCGTGTAAGCTTTGACAATGCGAATGCCGCCAAGCGATTCAGACAACCGCCCCGTGACTTCGGCATTGATCACGCTGCGTTCACGAAACACCGGGCGCAGCTTTTTGAAAGCCCACGCCAGCCCGCCGCCAAAGCTCGCCAGCACGACCAGCACCAGCAGCGTCAGCTTCCAGTTCAGATAAAACAGCACCACCAGCGCAATGCTGCCTGTGACCAGGCTGCCGGTCAGTTGCACCAGGCCTGTGCCGACCAGATTCCGCACGCCTTCGGCGTCAGACATAATCCGCGAAATCAGTTTGCCCGTCTGTTGCGCGTCAAAGAAC
>CAYWDW010000958.1:0-516 GCA_964457105.1 uncultured Heliobacteriaceae bacterium | reverse complement strand
TGGCCTGCACGCGCTTGCGCATTTCGGTGATGGCGCGCTGCGCCGCCACGCCCAGCACCTGCGACAAAGCAAACGAAGTCGCCGCCTGCAAAATTGCGGCAACTCCGGCGGCTACCGCGATGGTGATCAGCAGTTCACCGCGCTTTTTGACGATGACCTCATCAACCACATACTTTGACGAAGCAGGCAGCACCAGGCCAAGCAGCCGATTAACGAGCATCAGCAGCAGGCCGAACGCCAGCCGCCCGCGATAAGCCTGGATCAGCTCCTTCGATTCGCGCCACGCGGCAGAAAACGTCAGCTTCTTTCTCTTCTTTTCTTCAGCCATCGCCTGACGATAACACATGGCATCGGCCAGAGACGACGCAGTGACTGGCGAGATTGTGGTGCGGCTTGTCAGGCAGAAGAGAGATGACGGAACAAGCGGAAACAGTACAGGGAGCGGTAGCGACCTGGCGCCGTCGAGTGGGTCGCTTCACAAACACCAGGTCGCTACCGCTCCCTGTACTGTTCCTT
>CAYWDW010000957.1:0-2188 GCA_964457105.1 uncultured Heliobacteriaceae bacterium | reverse complement strand
CCCAGCACATCGAACAGGTTTTCAGAAACCCGCGCCCCCATGATTCGTTCAGGCGCTTCACCCTCGGCCAGATAAAAGCGCGCGGAATGGGAGATGGAAGCATCTTCATAAGCAGCAATGCCGGTAAAGACATTTTGTCGCTCGCGCCAGTCAAGAAAAACAGCCGGTGTAGCAGGAATCCGAGTTGATGCGCCAACAGCAGTGTGCCAGAGCATCACCAGCCGTTCAGGCTGGTGATATGGCAGCGGGCGCAGGAGGACCGCCTGAAGCACACTGAAGATGCTCGCGTTCATTCCAATGCCTGATGCCAGGATCAGGATCGCCGCCAGGGTAAAACCAGGCTTTCTGCCCAGCGTTCGCCATACTTGTTTCAACTCATGAAGAAATAATCTCATGTGTCTTCCTGATTGGGGACGCGAAGCTTTTTGCGCCTGCTCACATTTACAGCCTGCGCTTCACACTTGCGAGCTCCGTTCTATGCAGACTGCATCATCTGTCAACAGGGTTGCAAAAAAACTTATGGCTTGTTCATCAGCACGCTTTTGCCGCCCTTGTCGGCCAGGACGTGAAAGGGAGCGTGCAGATTTTTGAGCAGCGTGTCTCGTTTTGAATTTTCGGTGAACAGAAAAATGCGCTGCGGCCCGTTCCACAAACGGCGCACGTCATCGTTGCTGAGAAAGACCGGCGGCGCGTCAGGATAGGTCGAGCCGAAAGCCATGCCGGTGACTTTGCCGTTGAGCAGCAGAATCTGACGGTTCGTGTAAAAGGCAATCGAAGACCCGGTTTCATACTCGCCATTGAAAACAATCTGCGCGCCCGGCTCCCACCGCTTTTCAATTTCCATCGCGAGGCCGCGTGATGACAGCACCGGATCAAAGCTGATCTGGGCGCGATTGGCACACACAAACAGCACGCCCATCGCCACCATCATCGTGGCAGTTGAACGTCCGTGCTGACCGCGCCAGCGAAAGATCCACGCCAGCACGAAGCCGACACCGAGCGCCACTGCTGCGCCGATTGCCGGGCCGCGCAATTCGGCAAATGCCCCGGTCGTCAGATCAAAGATGTGACCGAGCGAGAGCGTGTACTGCTCTGAATCCGACGCCATCAGATTGAGCAGCGATGAAATGTCTCCGGTCGGCTGAATGTGGCGCGCCTGCCAGACCAGCGTCAGCAGCACCGTCGCAGCGGCCAGACCGATCACGGCCAGCGCCCCGTTGGCCAGCGTCAGATAGCGGCGACCGAGCGCGCTGTCCTGCGCTGAATGAAACGCGGCGCCGAGCAGCAGCGCGAGCGGCGCATAGACCGGAAACGTGTAGTATTCCTGGCTCGTCGAAAGATTGAAGAAGATCAGAATGCACAGCGCCTGAATCCACAGATACAGGTTGATCATCGTGCGCCGGTCCAGCAGCTTCCAGAACGGCGTGAAATGTTTCGGCCATCCGAGCGGCAGGCCGAGGCTCCACGGAAAAAGCCAGACCAGATGCAGCAGCCAGTAACTTGCAAACGGCACCCGGTTGTAATCCTTCGGCTCGCGCGTGCCGAGAAAGCGCTTGAAATGTTCGTTGACGAAATAGAACCACAGAAAGCGGTCATTGCGATAACCGGCGAGCAGGTGCCAGGGCGCAGCGATCAGCAGCAATAACAGCCCGCCCGTCACGATTCGCATGTTTTTCAGTTCGCTGAAATTTCTGGTCAGCAGCAGAAACCAGAAGACCGGCCCGGCAATAAAGACAATCCCGATCAGGCCCTTGGTCAGCACGGCCAGCGCCATTGCGGCATAAAAGCCGTAATAAAAATTCTTCTCCCGGCCCGTGCCGAAAAAGCCCCGCAGAAAACAGTAATGCCCGATGGTGAACCACAGCGTCAGAATCGCTTCGGGAATCATCACGCGGGTAAACAGAAACATGCCCGTGCAGGAGGCAATCACGGCTGCCGCATAGAGTCCGGCTTTTTCTGAATAAGCCCAGCGCCCGAACACAAAGACCAGCCACGTCAGCGCCACAATCGCCAGCGCCGTCGGCAGCCGGGCGGCAAACTGATTGACGCCGCACAGATGAAACGAGCCTGCCACCAGCCAGTAAATCATCGGCGCCTTTTCGAGATACCGCACGCCGTTGACGTGCAGCGTCACATAGTCGCGGCGTTCAATCATTTCTTTAGCGGCTTCGGCGTGAGTTGAATCGGC
>CAYWDW010000956.1:0-2189 GCA_964457105.1 uncultured Heliobacteriaceae bacterium | reverse complement strand
GTGACCGGCCGGGGCGCGGCCGTCCCGATTGAAAGCGCGAACGTGAGGGGGAGGTTCTTTGAACTGCGTGCCGCCATTCACCGCAGTAAATAACGCGGCGGCGGAAAAGATTCGATAATCTTTTCCGCCGCCTCTTTATTTCCGCCAGACTGAGTTATTTGATTTTCTGGCCCACGCGCTGCTTTCCTTCCAGCGCATCCTTGTAAACCCCGTTGGGGACTTCGCCAAGTTTGATGGCCAGGTCGTAAGCAGCGGCGGCATCAGACAGGTCGTTGAGAAATTCAAGAATCTTTCCTGCGGCGACGTAGCTGCGCTGAGCGAGCCATTTTTCGGCTTCGGGCGAGGCGTTCTGCGAAGCCTGTTTGTAGAGTTCGACGGCGGCGTAAAGCTCTTCGCCGAGGCGCTCTTTGTCGGTGATTTCCTGCGCTTTCTTGCTGGTCACTTCGGCCAGGCCGAACAGGGCGCGGGCATTGTTCGGGCGTTCGCGGTGTACGGCTTCGAGGATGGCGCGGGCGTCATCGTATTTGCGGGCGCGAGTCATTTCGTCGGCTTCGTTGAGGCGGGCGGCAATCTGCGGGTCGGCGTTGGAAATGGTTGCGGGCAGGCGCGGCTGCGAGGCGAGTTCCGCCTGATACTTTTTGAAGTTCTCTATTTTGGATTTGTTTTCTTCCAGCCGCTTCGCTTCGCGCTCGAAGCTGAGGCGCACGGGGTCGAGCAGGCTGGCGAAATATTCGCGCAGGTTGATGCCGACATCCTCGAATGCCTTCATCAGATCGTAAAAATGATAGACCAGCACCGAGCCGCGTTCGTAAGGCAGACTGAGACGATAAATCGCTTCTTCCTCAGCCTGGGCGAGCGCCTGGCGCAGCGCCTTTTCGTCGGCATACTGCCCGCTGTAAATTTTCTCAAGCAGCGCGATGCGTTCATTCGTGGCGCGCACAATCGAATCGGTAATCAGGTAATAGGCGCTGCTTTCCTGTCCCCTGAACTCTTCGTCCACATTTTCGCCGCGTGTGTCGCGCAGCTTTTTCAGGTCTTCGGCAATGGCCCTGACTTCCCTGACCTGGCGTTCGGTCAGCGGATCAATGACGAATTTCAGAAAGCCCAGACGCACGGCATCTTCGTTGGGCGCTGAAGTCGGGCCGACGAGCAGGTAATAAGTGTCGCGAATGACGCGCAGATTGGCCGCGCCCGTCGAGTTGAGCAGATCGGGCATGACTACAAAATGCCGCTCGCGCATCGGCGCTTTGGGCGATTCCTGAACGGCGGCCTGCACTTTCTGGTCCCTGCTCTGGCGGTTTTTGGCGTCCTTCGCCGTTTCGGCTCTCGGCGCATACAGCGGCGGCAGTTCAAGAACCGGTTCAGTGCGCAGGTAGGCGAGCACCATCCCGGCGACTTTGGCCGTCACCGTCCCGTACTGATTCATCGCATGCTGATACGCGGCGACGTATTTGGGCAGCAGCCTGGAAAATCCGGTGGACGTATAAAACTCTTCGAGCAGCAGCGCAAAATCGGTAATCTCGCGCACATCGTCAGGCAGGCGGTCGGGCGGTGTGTCGAGCGAAAAAGCCGGAAGCTCGTTGAGCGACAGCGCGAGACTCAGGTACGGCGCCACGCTGGCCGCATCGGTCTGACCCTTCTTGTGTTTCAGAAAATAGTCGCGCAGTTTGCGCACGAGTGCGGGATCAGTATTTTTCAGGTCATTGCGCAACTGCTGGCGCAGCGCCGATAACTGCCGGTTGCCGGGTTCGTAATCGTACCCGGCGACATTCAGCGCAGCCATCATCACAATCACGCGCTTGTCGGTGACGACACTGGTGTTCAGATCGCCAAGCGTGATGCGCGCGCGCGCAAAGAGCGGCACTTTTTTATCCGGCGTGGCGGGCGTTGCCGTTTTCTGTTTGTCCTTTGGCGGAGCCTGTTGAGCAAAGCCGGAGACGAGTACAAGCGTTGTGACGAGCAGCGCGCCACACAGACGCGGGGCAGACGGGAACTGGCGAAGGTAATTCATAAGTTCGATTCCGTTGAATAAAGAAACTCAGGCGCGCGCCGCATCGTCAGACGGGCGACCATATTTGCGCCGGTAAGCGCGCAGAATGTAAAGCATCAGCGGATAAGAGATCAGGCCGCTGATGATCGAAAGAATCGTGGCACCGATGGCGAACGGCAGCAGTTGCGGCCATTGCGCG
>CAYWDW010000955.1:0-2194 GCA_964457105.1 uncultured Heliobacteriaceae bacterium | reverse complement strand
GAAGCTGTAACGTTCGGGCGAAAACGGTGTTTTGCGGCTATATCGGCAAACAGGCCGCGCCGCACAGCCGCGAACGAGTGCGCCGCAGTCTGCATCTGGCCGAGCATGAAAAGCTGATGCTGGTGACGCCGGGCGGCGGCGAAGACGGCTATGAAATGGTTGCGCGATACCTGACGGCCCTGACCTCACTGCCACCGGCATCGGGCTGGCGAAGCCTGATTGTCAGCGGGCCGGAAATGCCCTTTGCACACAAAGCCCGGCTGCAGCAACAGGCTGCCGGAAACCCGCAGGTCATTTTTGATGAATTCAGCGGCGAGATGATGAACCTGATGGCGGCGGCTGATGTCGTTGTGGCGATGGGCGGGTACAACACCGTCTGTGAAATCCTGTCGCTCAACAAGCCTGCGATCATCATTCCGCGCGTCAGACCGACTGAGGAACAACTGATCAGAGCTGACCGCATGGCACGGCACGGATTGTTCAGCATGATTCATCCTGACGAACTGACGCCCGAAATGCTGCTGCAACATCTGACCGCAGCAATGGCTGAACGCCCGCAGGCCACCTGGCGCCCTGATCTGAATGCGCTTGAGGTCGTGACCGCACAGGTCAGCAAACTGTTGTCACACGATGCCACCCGACTTGCCTGAAATCGCTTACATTCTGAAAGGCTACCTGCGGACCTCCGAGACTTTCATCACCAGTGAAATCTCGCTGCTCGAACAGGCCGGGGTACCGCTGTCCGTTTTCTCGCTGCTCAGGCTCGCGGGGCAACAGCGACACGGCGTCGCCGAGCGCATCAAGGCTGAGGTTACTTACCTGCCGCAAACAACGCCGACAGCGGAATCGGGCCTGCTGGTCTGGTTGTGGCAGAACCTGCCTGCTTTTATGCCGACGCACTGGCGGCTTGTGCGGGCGCGGCCCGGCGCGTGGTGGCGCGTGCTGCGCGAATCGCTGACGATGGCCTGGCAATACCGGCAGAGTCGTTTTGCGCTGAACCGCACGTTCATCAAGGAATTTTTGCAGGCCGGATTCATTGCGCAGCGCGTGCTTGACGCAGGCCGCATTCGTCATCTGCACGCGCATTTCTGTCACACGGCAACCACAGTAGCGATGTTTGCAAGCGCGCTGTGCGGCCTGCCGTTCAGCTTCACGGCGCACGCGAAGGATATTTACCGTGAGGACATGAATCCGGGCGATCTGCTGACCGTCAAAATGCGGCGCGCACGCTTTGTCATCACCTGCACCGGCGCGAATCAGCAATATCTGGAGCGCCTCAACAAATCATCAACGCCGGTTTACAAAATTTATCACGGGCTTGACCTGGCGCTGTTTTCGCCGGCTGCGTCGGCACAGAAGGCCGACGGTCAGACACAATCGCCGCTGATTCTTTCAGTCGGTCGGCTGGTTGAAAAGAAAGGCTTCAGTTATCTGATCGAAGCCTGCCGGATGCTGAAGGACCGCGGCTGCGACTTTCAATGCCGGATTGTGGGCGGCGCGGGCAGCGAGGCTGGAAAGCTCAGACAACTGATTGCAGGGCTGCAACTCGCTGATCGGGTCACGCTCGCTCCGGCAGTCACGCAGGAACAGTTGCGGCTGATTTATCAGCAGGCTGATCTGTTCGCGCTGCCCTGCCAGGTGCTGGCTGACGGCGACCGCGACGGCATTCCCAACGTGCTGGTTGAAGCGATGGCGATGAAGCTGCCGGTTGTTTCGACAGACATTTCAGGCATTCCCGAACTGATTATTCACCGGCACAACGGCTGGCTCGTGCCGTCAAAGGATGCCGCTGCGCTGGCCGGGGCGCTGGAAGAACTGCTGCGCAATCCCGGCCTGCGCGCGGAACTGGCGACGCAGGCCCGCGCCACGGTGGTACACCATTTCGATGCGACGGTGAATGTGCAGCAACTCAGACAACTCTTCGCTCAGACGTAATCACAAACCGATGACCCAACCGCGCATCAGAGATGCCGTGACCGATCAGGCGCTGCCGCAGTTGCGCACGCTGACCGATCTGCCGACGATGCGACAGCACTTCGAGCAGGCGCTGAAGCTTTCATCTGGGCGCAGCATTGCTGAGTGTCGCATCATTCGTATTCGTTACCGGCCTGGTCGCAACTGCACCGTGTCATACCGGCTGAGCTTCGCAGCTCAGGCTGAAACAAAGATCATTTCACTGCTGGCCTGCCCGCCT
>CAYWDW010000954.1:0-2196 GCA_964457105.1 uncultured Heliobacteriaceae bacterium | reverse complement strand
AGATTGCTGACCTCGTGCAGCCGGAATGCATCAGCCGCGATGCCCGCATCATCCGACACGCGCTCTCGGTGCTGGCCGACCGCTTGAGGGCGCTGATGAAGGCTGAAGATGAAACGCTCAACGCGCTGCTGCTGGCTTATCACCAGCCGCAGCTCAGAGCGCAGGCGCAGCAGGGCATTGAAGAATCAGACCGGCTCAGAATTGCGCTGGCCGGTTTCAATGAACGCTGGGTGACTCCGGCCTTCATTCAGAACAACCCGGAAGAGTTCGTCGCTGAAACCCGCGAACTGATCGAGTTGCTGAAGAGCCGCCTGAAAAGCAGTGCGCCGCAGCTTTCGCTGTTGGCTGAACGAGTCTGAACTGTGATGCTGAAGTTTGCGCTGATCCAGATGATTGCAGTGCTGACGCTGTCCGGCGTTGGCAGCAGTGCGGCGCAGGACGCGCGGCCACTGGTGCGCGTGGCGGCTGAAGTCACCGCGCAGGGCGAACACCTGGCGCTCGGCGAACTGGCTGAAGTGATCGCGAAAGATGCCGCGACGGCAGCGAAACTGCGGGCCGTGTCGCTCGGCTATGCGCCGAACGTGGGCGCGGTGCGCGAAATTCAGCGCGAACGAATTGCGCTCGCCATCGCCGCTGCCGGGTTCACGGCTGAAGCCGTGCGCCTGGAATCGCCCGCCGTCGTGCGCATCCGGCGGGCCGCGCAGGCGATTGAGCCGGGCCTGATTCGCGCCGCAGTCGAGCGCGTCACGCTGGCCGAACTGCTGGCTGATGGCGCGACGGCGCGACTCGTGCGGCTTGATCTGCCCGCGACCATCGCAGCTCCGGCGGGCCGCGTCGAAGTGCGCGCTTCGACCGGCGCCGTGCGCGACCTGTTCGCGCCCTTCACGGTCTTTGTTGAATTGTGGGTGGACGGGCGCATCACGAATCGCTTCGGTGTGACGGCGCAGCTTGAAGCGCACGCGCCGGTGCTGGTGGCGACAAAGGATCTGGCAGCGGGGACGCGGGCGCAGCATGCTGATTTCACGCTGCTGGTCAGGCGGCTTGAGCGGCCTGTGACAGCTTACATTCGTGACCTCAATCGCCTGCGCGGGCTGACGCTGCGCCGGGCGGTGGCGCGCGGTGAAACGCTGCTGACGGAGGCGCTGCTGGCCGACATCATCATCAGACCCGGCGATGCCGTGCGGATTATGGCTGAATCGTCCGGCGCTGAAGCGTCCGGCTGTGTGCAGATTGTTGTGGCAGGCGAAGCGCGCGGCGCGGGCCGCATCGGTGATCGCATCCCGGTCAGAAATAAAGTTTCAGGCGCGCTGTTGCAGGCGAAGGTGATTGATGAAGGTCTGGTGCGCGTGGATTTTTAGGAGGCAGTCATGACTTGTCGAAATTTTTCAGGATTATGTTCAGTGCTGCTGTGCGGCGCGCTGCTGTTGTCGTCAGCGCCTGGCGCGCAGGCCGGACCTGACTGGTGGAAGCTGAAAAAAATCCGCAAAAAAGACAAGGATGCCAAAAAGAAAATCGAAGTGATTGAAGAGCCGCAGCCTGATCCGGCAGTTTCAACTGTGACGTCGGCAGCAAAGCCGGCCACTGGTTCGCTTTTTTCGGAAGACGCGGCGGGCACTGAACTGCTCGTTGATTTCAAGCCGCACCGCGTGGGCGATCTGGTCTTTGTGGACGTGACCGAAACGAGCAATGCCAGCGTCAGTTCGGGCGCCAAACGCAGCCGCGATTCGGGCAATGTGGGCGGGCTGACTTCGGTTGTTGGCGCTTTGCCCGGCGCGAGCGCAGGCACTGCTGCCGGAGTCATCGGCGCGATGGGCACGCGCAAATACGAAGGCAGTGGTTCGACGCAGCGCAAGACGACCTTGCAGGCGCGCATTGCCGCGCGCGTGGTCGAGGTGCTGCCCAACGGCGACCTCGTGATCGAAGCGCGCAAGCTGGTCAAGATCAACAAGGAAAACGAAACGCTGCGACTTTCAGGCATCATTCGCCGCCGCGATGTGACGGCTGACAACGCCATCCCGACCACTTCAATCGGCAATCTCTATGTCGAACTCGACGGCAAGGGCATGGCTTCGGCGGACAACGCGCCAGGCTGGCTTTACAGATTTTTCGAGAAGATCAATCCGTTCTGATGGCTGTTGACTGACAGGGCGCTTATGAATTCACGCAGTAGTAAAACTCAATCAGTCGTGTCGGCGG
>CAYWDW010000953.1:0-2203 GCA_964457105.1 uncultured Heliobacteriaceae bacterium | reverse complement strand
GCCTGAACAATTTCTTTGGTAATCATCTTCATCAACTCCTGAGCAGCGAGGCGCAGCTATTATCAGAACTGCCGATTGAAAGCGCCAGCCCGCGTTATCTGATGCCCCGCCACCCCGCTTCCATCTGCCGACTCACCGTCCGCGTGTTGTATTTACGCAGGTACTCCTGATGCTTTGCATTACCTGGATAGCTGTCGCCTGGCGCGGGCGGGTAGCTTTTCATTTGATGAAACGGCAGATCGCCGACGGTTTCAGGGCGCGCTGAGTTCAAATCCATATCCTTGCCGAAGCCGTCAGCGTAAACCAGAAAATCGCGCTTCCATCCCTGCGGCAGCGGCGGCAGTCGTTTTGCGTCGAAATCAACCTGAAGCTCATCGCCGTTGCGCGTGATGACATACAGATCTTCGGGCGCGAGCAATAACTCGCGCACGTCGCCGAAGCGCGTGTAGTTACCGAGATGCGCTTTCCACGGTGCTGATGGTTCAATCGTGCGGTAATCATAGATCAGCGGTTTGCGCCCGTCCGGCGAATATTCGCGCGGGAAGCCGCGCCAGCGCAGATCGGCACGCATCGGTTCGAGCGTGGTCACTTTCACTGACGCGCTGCCATCCGAAGCGTCAACCAGAATCTGATCCCAGTACAACCGCATGCTGGTCACGAGGCGCACCCTGGGATCGCGGCACAAAAACTTGCCGGTCAGATCAATCGTGATCGTCTTCGGCAGGCCCGCGACGAAGCCGGTTGAGTCAATCACCGTCTGCCATTCGCCCTTCGCGTTCTTTACCTGCAAGTACGGCGGGATGATTTCAACTCCGGCCTGCGACGCGGCCAGGTTCGCCGTCGAATCGGCGTAATCAATCCAGCCGTGCAATAACAGGACGACCTGCTTTGCGCTCAATGCTTCTTTGCCGAGATCGAGTTCAATTGCGTGCGGCTGCGCGTAGCCTTTGAATGGCAGCTTCTCGAAGTCTTCAGGGTAGCGGCGATCAATCTTTGCAATCAGCGGCAGGATGTCTTTGCCCTTGTCATCAACTGCGCTGACCGGCGGCTTCGGATTTCTGACCGACCAGATTTTGAAAGGCGTCCAGGGCGGCGCGGGCATCAGCTTTTCATTCGGATAGATGTCAGTTTCAGCCGGGTGATCCACCGCCAATAGTTTTACTGCGTCAAAGAAGATCACTTCTTCAAGCTGATTGTTCATCCGCAGCGAATAGACGCCATCGCGCGGTTTGAGTTGTGCGCCCGTGACCAGCACGTATTCATCGGTGTCCGGCACGCTCCACGTGTTGCCCGGTTCGCGCGCGCCGATGGCGCAGCCGCCCAGGAAGTCTGTGACAAAGCTGTATTCGCTGCCATTCCACGCATAAAGCAGCGGACACGACGTGCCCTTGCGATCAAGCTCTTCGATGGTTTCCGGCTGCGAGGTTTTGACCGTCAGTTCAGATTGCACAATGCCCGCAGGCCAGACCAGCTTGAGCGCATCAACCTGCGTGCGATAACCCAGCCCGAAGATCAGCGACGCCGGAGCAGGCGCGGGCGATGAGGAATAAACTTCAAGTTTCTGACTGAGGCTGCCGCTGCGAATTTCAGCCTTCGTGCCGATGGTGCTGCGGTTGCTGGTTCTGCCGATGAGATTGACGGCGACGTAATTTTTGCTCGCGCCTTCATTGCGCAGAGCCAGCAGCGAACCTTTGTCATTAACGGTCAGCAGATCAACTGCGCCGTCAGCGTTGAGGTCGCCTGTGGCAAAAGATCTGGTATCGCTGCCAGTCAACACCGTCTCGCCCAGGGCAAAGCTTACGTTATCCCCGCCGTGACGACGCACACGCAACCATTCCCGGTTCAACTCAAGAACATCAGACAATCCGTCGTTATCATAATCAGCAAGCTGTACTGCGTTACCTTCAGGCCTGCGAGCTGCAACTGCTGCCTCCTGCTGTTTTCTGAAACCGCCACGCCCATCGCTCAAATACCAGAAAGGCAGACCATCCCGACTGGCCAGGTAAAAATCAGTAAAGCTGTCCTTATTCAAATCGCCCGCTGCGACACCGAATGCTTTGGTTGTTTCTTTGATCCCGACTTTCTCCGCCATTTCCTTAAATGACCCATCGCGCTGATTGGCGAAAAGCTGCACGGGCGCGCTGTAATTTACTACGAAGAAATCAATGTCGCGGTGATTGTCGAAGTCGGTGCAGACAACGGC
>CAYWDW010000952.1:638-2203 GCA_964457105.1 uncultured Heliobacteriaceae bacterium | reverse complement strand
TGCCGTCGCCAGAGAGATAGATCAGCTCACCACCGAATATGAACAGGCTCAGGCGCAGATCAGGCAGACCAGCCCGCGCTACGCCGCTTTGACACAACCCGCGCCGCTCGGCCTCAAAGAGATTCAGGCTCAGGCGCTCGATCCCGACACGCTGCTGCTCGAATACGCGCTGGGCGAGGAGCGCAGTTATCTGTGGGCCGTCACGCCGACTTCAATCGAAAGCTTTGAACTGCCAAAGCGCGCTGAAGTCGAACAGGCGGCAAAGCGTGTCAGCGAGTTGCTGACCGCGCGCAATCAGATCGTTGCGAATGAAACACCGGAACGCAGGCGACAGCGCCTCGCGCAGGCCGAGGCCGATTATCCCCAGGCCGCCGCCGCGCTGAGTCAGATGTTACTTGGCCCGGTTACGGCTGAATTGAAAAACAAACGTCTGCTGATCGTGAGCGATGGCGCGTTGCAGTCTGTGCCGTTCGCGGCGCTGCCGGAGCCGGAAGCCGGAAGCCGGAATTCGGAATTCGGAATTCGGCAGCAAAACCGGGAGGAAAAAGCGAGTAAAGAGGAAGGCAGGAAGAGCAGCAGGCTCCGATCTTCCGAATTCCGAATTCCGAATTCCGAATTCCGCCTTCTCATTTCCGATCACGAAATCATCAGCCTGCCCTCAGCTACAGTTATGGCGGCGTTGCGGCAGGAGAATGCCACGCGCACACCAGCGAGCAGGACTCTGGCCGTGCTGGCCGATCCGGTCTTTTCCAGAGATGACCCGCGAGTCGCAGCATCAGGCAGAGACCGGGCGGCGGTTGAAATGGCTTCATCGCTGGCAGACGCGAAAGAATCAACTGACGAATCAGGGGTGGCAGACCTCGTCAGGTTGCGCTTCAGCCGCCTGGAGGCGAATGAGATCACGCGCCTGGCTGATGACAAAATGAAGCTTGAGGCGCTTGATTTCGCGGCCAGTCGCACGCTTGCCGTCAGCGATGAGATCAGCCGGTATCGCATCGTCCATTTTGCGACGCACGGAATCATCAATAATCAGCATCCCGGCCTGTCCGGCATCGTCCTGTCGCTCGTGGACGAACAGGGCCGCCCGCAGAATGGCTTTCTGCGACTTTACGAAATCTACAATCTGAAACTCGGCGCCGACCTGGTCGTGCTGAGCGCGTGTCAGACGGCGCTCGGCAAAGAATACAGGGGCGAAGGTCTGATCGGGCTGACGCGCGGCTTTATGTACGCCGGCGCGCCGCGCGTGGTGGCGAGTTTGTGGCGGGTGGATGACCGCGCGACGGCAGAGCTGATGAAACGATTCTACCAGCAGATGCTCGGACGGGGCCTGCGCCCGGCGGCGGCGCTCAGAGCCGCGCAGGTTTCGATGTGGCAGGACAAACGCTGGCAGGCGCCGCACAACTGGGCCGCCTTCACCTTTCAGGGTGAATGGAGGTAAGCAGTTAATTTTTTTCTTCCGCGTGATTTGTTTTGCCCGCGTTTCCCGCGTTTCCAGTTGGACAGAACAATCGTCTCCAGACAGGCGACTCGTCATGGAAATTCGCGGCAACCTCAAAACTGAAAGC
>CAYWDW010000952.1:0-628 GCA_964457105.1 uncultured Heliobacteriaceae bacterium | reverse complement strand
TCTCCTGCCGTCGCGTTGCGCCGCAAGTGGGCTTTGACGCAGGAAGCCTTCGACGAACTGCTCACCGCGCTTGATGCTGACCGGGACCGGGCAGGCGCGCGATACCTGGAGCTGCGCGGCAATCTGCTGCGATTCTTCGAGTGGCGAGGCTGCTCGTTCCCTGAAGAACACGCCGACGAAACGATCAACCGCGTCGCCCGCAGGCTCAGCGAAGGTGAGGCGATTCGGGACCCGGCGCAGTATTCAATCGGTGTCGCGCGAATGCTCCTGCTCGAAATCCACAAGGAGCGCGCCAGGGAGCGCCGCGCGCTCAGCGAACTGACAGACCCTGACGCCACCGGATATGAATTTGAAGAACCTGAGCCGCGCGTCGAATGTCTGGAAAGCTGTCTGGCCAGCCTCTCCGCCGGAAACCGCGAACTGATCCTGCAATATTACCAGGGCGAAAAAGGCTCGAAGATCGAAAACAGAAAGAGACTCGCCGACCGCTTCGGGGCCGAGATCAATACGCTGCGGATGCGCGCGCTCAGGCTGCGGGAGAAGCTGCAGGGCTGTGTCGAGAACTGTCTGCAAACTAAACCACTCTGCACTGGAAGTGCAGAGGTTTCTTCAAGGACTGAAAGTCCTT
>CAYWDW010000951.1:0-2204 GCA_964457105.1 uncultured Heliobacteriaceae bacterium | reverse complement strand
CGTGGACGCAGACCGAAATCAACCGGCTGCTGATTGAGAAGGCGCGTGAACATCGCTGCATCGTGCGGCTCAAGGGCGGCGACCCGTTTATTTTCGGGCGCGGCGGCGAGGAAGCCGAAGCGCTGCTTGAGGCGGGCATTGAATGGGAAGTCGTGCCGGGGGTGTCAGCCGGCGCGGCGGTCGCCGCTTATGCGGGCATTCCGGTGACGCATCGCGGCCTGAGCAGTTCGGTGGCTTTTATTACCGGCCACGAAGATCCGGCCAAAACGCAGTCCGCGATGCACTGGGAGCATCTGGCCAACGGCGTTGAGACGCTCGTGTTTTTTATGGGCGTCGGGCGCATTCGTGAAATCACCGGGCACCTGCTGCAACACGGTCGCGCCGCGCAGACCCCGGTCGCGGTGATTCGCTGGGGCACGTATGAAAATCAGGAAGTTTACACCAGCGACCTGGCCGGTGTGGCCGCGCTGATTGAACGCGCAGGCGTCAAGGCTCCGGCCATCATCGTGGTTGGTGAAGTCGTGCGATTGCGTGAACGGCTGCAATGGTTCGCGCCACAACTGATCGAAGCTGCGGCCAGCGCGGCTTAGGGGAAGGCGGAATTCGGAATTCGGAAGTCGGAAGTCGGAAGCTGAAAGCGAGATGGCAGATGGCAGATGACAGATGACAGATGACAGCAAGACTGCGGCTTCTCTTTATTCTGACTACCGAATTCCGAATTCCGAATTCCGACTTCCGAATCAAGCGAGGAAATCTGATGCGTTATTACCCGATTCATCTTGATCTGCGCGGGCGCGAGGCGCTGATTGTCGGCGGCGGCTCAATTGCCGAAGGAAAAATCGAACAACTGCTCTCAGCCGGAGCGCGGGTGCGCGTGGTCAGTCCGACCCTGACGGCGCGCCTGGGCGAACTGGTCAATCAGGGCGTGCTTGATTACCGCTGCGGCAGTTTCATTGACAACGATCTGAACGGCGCCGCCCTCGTCATCAGCGCCACCAACGATCAGGCCGTCAATGAAAAAGTCGCCCGCGCGGCAGCGTGGCGCAAAGTCCCGCACAACATCGTGGATCAGCCGGAACTGTGCAGCTTCATCACACCGGCGCTGGTCGCGCGCGGCGAATTGCAGATCAGCATTTCAACGAGCGGCGGCAGCCCCGTCGTCGCGCAGCGCGTGAAACGCGAGATTGCGGAACTGATCGGCCCGGAATACGGCGAGCTGCTCGAAATTGCCGCCGCGATGCGGGCAGAAGCCCGCCTGCTGATTGACGATTTCGCGCCGCGCCGCGACCTGCTGCGCGCCTTCGCTGAATCCGCTGCGCTTGAACTGCTGCGCGCGGGCCGCCGCGCCGAAGCCGAACAGCTTGCCCGCGAACTTCTGAATCAGGCCGCGCAACAGCGGACGCTGGCCGCCTGAACCTGACTACACCTACTGGACCCAGGGCACCATGAACCTTTCAGAGTTTGAGATCAGACAACTGTCGCATCATTTTGAAAACCGCAGCGTCGAGGCCGTGCTGGAATGGGCGGTGGCCTGTTTCGCGCCCCGGCTGGTGATGACTTCAAGCTTCGGCGCGGAAGGGCTGGTGCTGCTTGACAAGCTGTCGCGCATCAGGCCTGACCTGCCGGTGATTTATCTGGACACGGGGTTTCACTTTCCTGAAACCGACCGGCTCAAAGAGCAGGTCCGGGAGCGCTTCAAGCTGAATCTGATCGAACAGCGCGCGGCGCTCACGGTCGCAGAGCAGGCGGCTGTTTACGGTGACAAGCTTTATGAACGTGATCCTGACCTGTGCTGCCGGTTGCGCAAGGTCGAACCGCTTGGCGAGGCGCTCAAAGGTTACGATGCGTGGCTGGCCGCGCTGCGCCGCGATCAGTCACCGTCGCGGGCCGGGATTGGCATCATTGAATGGAACGCGCGGCACAAGCTGGTCAAGATCAATCCGCTGGCCAACTGGACGCGGCGGCAGGTCTGGGATTACGTGATCCGGCACGAACTGCCTTACCACCCGCTTTATGATGAAGGCTACGCGAGCATCGGCTGTGCGCCGTGTACGCGGCGCGTCACAGCGGGCGCGCACGAACGCAGCGGGCGCTGGGACGGGCTGGTGAAACTGGAATGCGGCATTCATCAGTAAAGACGCGGCTCCGGCCCCCCCTGGTCTGACCAGGGGGCGATCTGTCGGATGCATTGACATCTTTCTGAA
>CAYWDW010000950.1:0-2206 GCA_964457105.1 uncultured Heliobacteriaceae bacterium | reverse complement strand
AGCCGGAAAATTACGCTTCGATGAAAGCCGCGCTCAGCCACGGTCAGCCGGTTGAGATTGCCACGCAGCCGACGATTGCCGATGGCCTCGCCGTCAGACGCGCCGGAATTCAGACGCTTGAACTCGCGCAGCGTTATGTTGATGAAGTCGTGACCGTGAGCGAGGAAGAGATTGCGAGCGCGATTCTGAAGCTGCTTGAAATTGAAAAGACGGTGGTCGAAGCGGCAGGCGCGGCGTCGCTCGCAGCGGTGCTGTTTCAGAAAATCGCGGGCCTGGCCGACAGGAATGTGGTGATGGTTCTCTGCGGCGGCAACATTGATCCGACGCTGCTCGCAAAAATCATCGAGCGCGGTCTGGCCAAGGATGGCCGCATGGTGCAGCTCAGAACTATGGTGCGCGACCGGCCCGGCGAACTCGCCCGCATCTGTCAGATCGTGGGCGACAGCGGCGCCAATATTCTGGAAGTCGAACACAACCGCGCCTTCGCTTCGCTCGAAGTCGGCGGCGTCGAGATCGAACTGACGCTTGAAGCGCGCGGCAACGATCACGTCGCGCAACTGATCGAAGCCCTGCGCGCCGATGGCATCGAAGCGCACGCGCTGGCCTGAAGAAACGGAAACGCCCTGGGTCCGCACGCTGCCAGCGTGCGGACCCAGGAGCCTGAATTGACCCTGGGGCAGACTGTGGCTCGTTGACCTTTCACCAGGCGCTTCGTACAATCCCGCCACCGCACCATCTGGTAACATCGCAGGTCAATAAACTATTCAGCGGTTGGACTGGCTTTGCTGATTGCAGAACGGATTTTCTGTCTTCTGGTCTGCGGCAATAACAAACAGGGCAGACTCGAAACGGTCTCATCACAATTCATCGCACATCTGAGGTGTCATCATCCGGCTTGGACTGACGCGGGTCACGGGTTCAGGCGGTCATGACAGGACTTTAGCGGAGGTGAAGAAATGTCGGCCAATCAACTCTTCAGTTCCCGGCTGTTGAAGTTACTTATCGCCGGTTTTGTGCTGCTGCTGCTCAACAGTTCCTACCTTGCCGCGTATGGCGACCCGACGGTTTTTTACTTTGCGAACATGATGCTGCATTTCGCGCTCGGCCTGCTGCTGACGGGGATTTTTCTGTCAGTTCTGCGGCGTCACTGGGCGCAGTTTCCGGCGCTGCTCAAGGGCGCTGCGCTGCTGCTGCTGCTGTGTGCGCTGGTCGGCGGCGGGATGCTTTTGTTCAGCGCCATCGTGCCTTTCACCGGCCCGGTCAAACCGCCGCGCTGGCCCGGCCTGGCGCACACGATTGCCGGTGTGCTGGGCACGATTGCGCTGGCCATAGCGGCGCTGCGCTTTCGTCTGCCCGCTTCGATCTATGGCCGCACGGTGCGCCTGGCGAGCGTGGCCGTCGTGATCGGGCTGTGCCTGCCGTTTGCGCTGGCTTCGTATCAGAAGCATCAGCGGCGCACGCGCGATTACATCGTCAATCCGGGCAGTGCGCCGCTTTCGATGGCAGGCGAAGGCGCGGGGCCGAAAAGCCCGTTCTGGCCGTCATCGGCCAACACCAATGTCAACGGCCTGATTCCGTCCAACTTCTTTATGACTTCGGAATCGTGCGCCCGCTGTCACAAGGATATTTACGATCAGTGGAATTCATCGGCCCATCATTTCTCGTCATTCAATAATCAGTGGTACCGCAAATCCATCGAATACATGCAGGATGTCGTCGGCACGCAGCCGTCGAAATGGTGCGCCGGATGCCACGATCACGCGGTCTTTTTCAATGGCCGCTTTGACCGGCCCATCAAAGAGCAGATCAACACGCCCGAAGCGCAGAACGGCCTCGGCTGTCTGTCGTGCCACTCCATCGTGCACGTGCGCAGTTCGATGGGCCAGGGCGATTTTGAAATCGAATACCCGCCGCTGCACGACCTGGCGACGAGCGAGAACAAATTCCTGCAATGGGGTCACGATTTCATGACCTACGCCAACACCGAACCGCACAAGCGGGTGTTTCTGAAACCCTTCATGCGCGAGAACACGGCTGAGTTCTGTTCGTCGTGTCACAAGGTTCACCTCGACAAACCGGTAAACGATTATCGCTGGTTCCGCGGCTTCAACGAATACGACAACTGGCAGGCTTCGGGCATTTCGGGGCAGGGGGCGCGGTCGTTTTATTACCCGCCGAAATCGCAGGGCTGCGCCGATTGTCATAT
>CAYWDW010000949.1:0-2208 GCA_964457105.1 uncultured Heliobacteriaceae bacterium | reverse complement strand
AATGCCGAGGGCGGGACTCGAACCCGCACGGCCTTGCGGCCAGAGGATTTTCTTACCACTATGGCTTTCGCCACCGGACAGCCACCGGCTGTCAGTTTGTGGTCTGGACGATGCCATCTCCGTGTCTCAGGAGTGAGATTTAGGAGGGAGCCGTCTCGTCTCTACACTTTGCCAGCTTTTTGCCTTGATCTGATCCTTTCTGCAACATCTCCGATAAAGCCTGATCGTCGCATCAGGAGTTTCTGCCAGCCTTAGCTCGGCGTTGCCACTGAGCAAATGCCCTCCAGGTTTCGCCGACTTTGACTCCATTCACGCCGGAGTTTCCTGCCGACGTGCTCAAATTTTTCAAATAGCTTAAGTCCTCTGTGTCTGCCATTCCACCACCCCGGCCAAACGCCTGGCAGTTTAGGGGCTGCCCTGGAAAGTTGCAAGCAGGCGTGACGGATGCGGCAGAGGCGCAAATTTGCCTTCGCTTGCAGGGTGGTGTTAAGCTGCGCGCGCTGAGCAGAGTTTTTCAATAATCATTCATGACAACGATTCAGGCAGGGGGCGGCAATCGGGCTGCCGACAAGGCTTTTCTGCCTGCGCGGGTGGTCGCGTCCGGTCACGGGCGGATCATTTTTCCTGTTTCACTTTCCGAGGAGGCAACAAAGACAATGGCTCACGTTTACACATCCAGGACTTTCAATCTGAGCAATCTGAACGGCATTTCTGACGGCACGCTGGCGATGCACTTCAAACTTTATGAAGGCTATGTCACCAACACCAATCTGCTCAATGAACGGATTGCTGATCTCGCGCGCGGCGAAATTACCGCGCATGAAATGCCGGTTTATTCGGAACTGACGCGGCGGCTCGGTTTTGAATACAACGGCATGGTGCTGCACGAATATTACTTCGGCAATCTCAAAAGCGGCGGCAGCGGCGAGGCGGATAATGCTTCGGCTTTTTACAAGGCGGCTGAAGCGAGCTTTGGCAGCTATGAAAACTGGAAGAAGAATTTTGTCACTGTCGGCAAGATGCGCGGCGTCGGCTGGGCCGCGTGCTACCAGGATCCGACAACGGGTCATCTGTCGAATCACTGGATCACCCTGCACGAAACGGGCAATGTCGCAGGCTTCAATCCGATTCTGATTCTGGATGTCTGGGAGCATGCCTTCATTCGCGATTACGCGCCGGCTGAGCGGCCCAAATATATTGAGGCGTTTTTCTCAAACATTGACTGGGCAGCCTGCGATGAACGCCTGAAAAAAGGCGCGGCGGTGAAGGCCTGAAATTGAGCTGACCGGGTAAAGGCAGAAGCCGGACTTCTGCCTTTTTCA
The DNA here is from genome assembly GCA_964457105.1 of uncultured Heliobacteriaceae bacterium. Lineage (GTDB taxonomy): Bacteria > Acidobacteriota > Blastocatellia > RBC074 > RBC074 > DASRDU01. The sequence continues at coordinate 886 of CAYWDW010000949.1, read as the reverse complement.
ATGACTGACCAACAGATACGGAGGGAGGAAATGAAACTGACTGAGAGCGTCAAGCTGCCTGGCCTGGTGATATGCGCCCTGTTATTGCTGGCGTTCATCGGATGCGAGGCGAAGAAGGAAGAGGCTAAAACGGCAGCGGGCAGCGGCGCCACCGCGACCGCCACGCCGGAAAAACAGGAACTGAAGGTCGTTGATCGTCCGCAGTCGGTCAAGGACAAAATGGCGCAGCGCGGCGAACAGGATCAGGCCGCGCCGGTGCTGAAGGTCGTTTCACCGGCGGCCAATGCGACCATCGCCGGCTCAACCGTCAATGTCAGACTCGCGCTCAGCGGCGATCTGAAAGGCTATCATCCGCACAAGGATGAAGACGGCACGGGCAATCACATTCACGTGATTCTCGACAATCAGCCTTACGAAGCTTATTACAACCTCGGTGAGCCGTTTGAATTGCGCAACGTGGCCGAAGGCAAACACACGCTGCGCGTCTTTGCTTCGCGGCCCTGGCACGAAAGCTATAAAAACAACGGCGCCTTTCAGATGGTCACTTTCACCGTCAAAGGCGGCGGCGATGCGACCAAACCGACCACCACCGCCACAGGCGCAAAGGTGGCCGATGCAAAGAAACCTGCCGCTTCACCCGCCGCGCCGACAGAAGGCAAGGACGTGGCGCCAAGCCAGGCCGGAGCCGTTGACCCGAAAAAACCGCTGCTGACTTACAGCCGTCCGAAAGGCGAATACAAGGACAAGGCCGCCGATGCGATTATGATTGATTTCTGGCTGACGAACGCGAAGCTGCAGGGCGATGGCGGCGAATACCGTGTGCGCTGGTCGGTTGACGGCAGCGCGCCGCAATACATTGACAAGTGGGAACCCATCTGGCTTTCAG
>CAYWDW010000948.1:0-2210 GCA_964457105.1 uncultured Heliobacteriaceae bacterium | reverse complement strand
GTGTTCCGTCATCTCTCTGCCTCTTCAACTTTGACTTCGTACACCCTGCTGACCACAAACCAGTCAGCTCTTGCCGGGAGCGCAGGAGTTCTGCTTGAATAAGCCAAACTCCCCGTCCGGCAGCTTTTTGATCAGTGACTGGCAGGCTCGACATCAGCCGCCGCGCAAAATCGCGCCACTGATCGGCAGTCATTGAAGTTCGGAGGGTCTGAGATGAAGATCAACGATGTGCTGGTGCCAACCGACTTTTCACCGAATTCATTACGCGCCATTGAATTTGCCGTATCGCTGGTCGAAGCCGATGGCGAGATTTGCCTGCTGCATGTCGTGGACACTGAGTTTGTGGAAAGGCTCAGTGAGGAAGGTTTCGCCAGCATTGAAGCGGCAAATACGAAGCTGCGCGAAGCAGCCGAACAGCGATTGCAGGAGCTGATCAGCGCGATCCCTGATCCGAAACCGCAGGTTGAACCGATGATCGTCATCGGCAGGCCATTCGCTGAAATCCTGCGCGTGGCTGATGATCTTGATTTTCGCCTGATCGTCCTCGGTACACACGGGCGGCGCGGCGCTGATCTGGAAGAACTGCTGTTCGGGTCAACGGCTGAAAAGGTGATTCGCGCGGCGCGCCTGCCGGTGATCTGTGTGCCGAGAGTCTGGACGCCTCAAAATGCGGCGTGAGCGGAACTGTGTGAGCTGCGTTCCTGCTTCCCGCGCCGGGGCAGGTTGTGGCCCGATTACTTTTACAAGTTTTACATCGCGCTGAGAAAGTGGCCTGCCTGAAGCTGAAATTCCGCGTGTTGACTCGCTGACGGCCTGTCAGCAGTGGAAATAAAAGCAACCTGTCCGCATCATTGGCGTCAAATGATTGTTGCCCGCAGGCTCGCCTGTGGACGCAGGCAATGATGATTGATACTTAATTTTCAGGATTGATTCAGGTCGGCAGACTTGTTGTCAGTGAGGTTTAATGGCTGAAGGCCAGCCGCGAGGTGGCGGCGGCAATGGAGATTGAACAATGAAATTGAAACTCACCAGGAAGCACCTGATCGTAGTGATGATCGGACTGACGGCGTTACTCTCAGTCTGGTGGTTTCTGGTCCGTAGCAGCGAAGCGAGCGCCGAAGATTTCATGACGGCGCGGATTGAGCGCGGCGACATTCGCAACAATGTTTTTGCGACCGGCACGCTTCAGGCGGTGACGACCGTGCAGGTGGGCAGCCAGGTGTCAGGCACGATTTCATCGTTGTCGGCTGATTTCAATACGCAGGTGCGCAAGGGACAGATCGTGGCGCAGCTTGATCCTTCGATCTTCCAGGCGCAGGTCGCTTCGGCACGGGCCAATCTCGAACAGGCGCGCGCCGGTCTGGCCGATGCACAGGCAAGGGTGCTGGCCGCCAAGTCAACGATTCAGAATCAGCGGGCCGGAGTCTCAGGCGCAAACGCCAATGTGGCCGCCCTGAAAGCGCAGCTTGATGATGCGGCCAGCCAGCTCAAGCGTCAGGAGGCGCTCGCTGCCAGCGGCGTCGTGCCCGAACGCGACCTTGAAACAGCCCGGACCAGTTACCGCGCCGCTGAAGCGCGCTACACCCAGGCCGTCACCCAGGTCGAACAGGCGCGCACCAGCGAACAGGCTTCGGCCACTTCGGGACTCGCCCAGGCTGAAGCTCAGGTCAAACAGTCGCAGGCTCAGAACCGGCAGGCCGAAGCCTCGCTGAAACTGGCCGAAGTCAATCTCAGTCACACCACCATCACTTCACCGATTGATGGCGTCGTCGTGTCGCGCAACGTGGACGTGGGTCAGACGGTCGCCGCCAGTTTGTCCGCGCCGACGCTGTTCACGATTGCCAACGACCTGACGCAGATGCAGGTCATCGCCAACATTGATCAGGCCGACATCGGCGCGATCAATCAGGACAACCACGTGACCTTCACGGTGGATGCCTTCACCGGGCAGAAGTTTGACGGCACGATCAAGGAGATTCGCCTCAATCCGCAGAACGTGCAGAACGTCGTGACTTATAACGTCGTCATCAATGTGCATAATCCCAACCTCAAACTGATGCCGGGGATGACGGCCAATCTGACCTTCGCCGTGGCTGAACGCAAAGGCGTGCTGAAACTGCCCAACGCCGCGCTGCGCTTCACGCCAAAGGATGTCACGCCGGAGAAAATCCGCGAACTGCTGCGCACTCGCAATGGCAGCGAAGGGCTGC
>CAYWDW010000947.1:0-2215 GCA_964457105.1 uncultured Heliobacteriaceae bacterium | reverse complement strand
TGGCTGTCAGTCGTCAGCCGCCTGGTCGGGCATGACAATCCCACAGTTCACAACACGGCAGTCAGTTGTGTGGCTGTATTTGCGCTCAGTGAAGGCCAGAAAAAGAGCTTGCGAAAGGAAGCCGTGCGGGCCTTGCTGCCCTGGCTCAGTGACCCTGCCTGGGCGGTGGCCACAGGTCGGGAGGCATTTATTGCCAGTCTGGCTGAACTGAAGCTGCCGGAAAGCGTGCCAGGGCTGATTCGGGTTCTTGATTATGACGATCAGGCTGATACGCGCGCACAGGCTGCCGCCGCATTGATTAGTTATCGTGATCCGCGCGCGGTCCCGGCGCTCAGGCGCGCGCTGGAGCGGGAGGCAGGTGAAACGGCGCGCACCTCAATCATCACGGCCCTGGCTCAGGGCGGCGGCATTTCTGATGAAGAGGCTGCCGCGACCATTGAAGCTTATGCGCGGAAAGCAGTTTCGGAAAAAGGTGAGGAAGAGATTGGAAGAGCCAAAAATGGTGAAAGTGATCAGCCGCTGCCGCTCGCTGTCAGCATCGGGCGCGTGCTTTATGAAAGCGACACGATTCAGGCGACCGAAGGGATGGCCTTCAGACTGTTTGAGCGGGTGAAAGTGTTGCGCGCCTCGCAACCGGCAGTCGCGCAGAAAATTCTGGAAGGCATTCAGGGCGTGCCGCTGCGCATTGCGGAACTCAATCTGATCGAACGCCTCGGCGCAGGCACGGCTGATCTGAGCGCGGTCAGGCTGGCGCTCGACACGCGCGATTCGCTGCGCAAAAACGTGGGCGATGAAATTTTTCCGCTCCTCACACAGGGCGGACACGTGGCCGGCATCGCCGCCGTGTTGCTGGATGACGAAGGCCGGCAGGCCGATCTGCTCAGGGGCAGCGACCTGAAAGCGCAGCGTGCGCTGCTCGCCTGCGCTCGTTACGTGCGCGACAAACTGCCGCTGGAACTCGTCGGCAGGCTGCTTGATTCGCCGGATAAAACTCTCGCGGCTGCCGCTGAAAGTTATCTTAAAGTTGAGGACAGCGCGGCGGCGCGCAGGCTGGTGCTGGCGCGTCATCCCGGCAAATCGCTGATTCTTGGTGAAAGCGGAGCGTTTGTTGAGCAGGAGGGGGTTGTGATTGACGACCGGGTTGGGGGCGGATTATGGAAATGGGAAACAAAGCTGCGCGATGAAGTGTTGAAGTCGGAAGGCGCTGAAGAGATTTATGCCCTGCTCGATATTGCCGATTACAAGAGCCTTGTGATTCGCGTGCGCCAGGGCCGGGCGGAACTGAGTTATTACCTTGACGAACATCGCCGCGAGGTTCGACTGCTCAGTGAAAGCGAGTGGCAGGAGTTGAAGGAGTTCACCGCGAGGCAGGAGGTTGAATCTCTCGGCTCGGAAGAGCGTCTGGGCAATCGGGGAAGTGTTGTTAATCGTGAATACCTGCGGCTGACCAGAGACGGCGGACACAGGATCTTTATGTACTGGCTGACGCGCGCGCCGAAAAAAGAGGCCACGCTGCACGAACAACTCTCCGGCCTTTTTTACCGGCTCTGGAAGGCGGGCGAATACAAAGTGCGTTACGAAATCGAAGACCGCGTGCCTGGCCTGGAAGTGCTGATGTCTGGCAGGCAGCAAATTCTGGCAATCTGTCAGGCAGGCCGCGAACTGCGCGTGCTGGCGATGGAAAAATCTGAAGGTCGGAGAACTGAATCCATGCCCGAATGGCGCGCCTTCGATTCCGGCCAGCTCGGCGCCGTAGTTGACGCGCCGCCTGCCTGTTCGTCATTCGATCTGCGCGTCATTGACGAAATGCGGGAATGGTCAGGAAAGATCGAACACGACAGAAGCGGGTCGCCCCTCAAGGCAATGGCCGGAAAGTCATTTTACCTCGCAGGCCAATGGAATCAGGAGCCGGGCATCTGGAAAATTTCTGTAGGCGGTTCGCCGGTCAAAATCGTCAGCGGCAGATGGCGTCATCTGCTGGTCACGCCCGATGAGCGATGGCTGATCGCGCTCAAATCAACCGAAGCAGCGGGCCGGACGGTTGAGCAACTGGTGCGAATCAATCTGCAAAACGGGCGTGAATTTGTGGTTGATCTGCCGGAGGGTTATGCGCCCTTTCCGGTGACCTTCATTCCCGCACACAAAAAAGCGCTGTTTGCTGCCCCGGATATTTCCAGCCTGAATAACGGCGCAGGCCGGGGCGTGCTGCTCGACC
>CAYWDW010000946.1:0-2223 GCA_964457105.1 uncultured Heliobacteriaceae bacterium | reverse complement strand
GTGGGGGGGGGGCCCGCCGGCCCCCCCGGTGGCTCAAACCCGGGGGGGGGGGCGGCCCCCCCCGCTCCGATGCCTAATTCAATGCCATTGCGATTCCAGCGTGCGATTGGCACAAGACCGCCTGAAAGGAAATGGGCACCCTGCCAGAAGCACGCTGGAAGCGATGCGTACCCAGGGCTGTTTCCACCGCCGCTGACCACCTGCGCGCCCGGTTCCCGGCTCAACCTGATGATGAAGTTATCGTTTGATCCTGATCCATTTGCCGCCCGATTTCGCGCTTTTCGTGATGGCTTCGATCAGGCGGTTCGATTCCAGGCCGTCGTCAAAGGTCGGGAAGTCAATCTGCTTTTTGTCGCGCTCCATCGAACGGCCTTCGGCGATGAAGGTGTAAACGTTGCGCAGCAGGTTGCGGAACGCATCGGCCCACGCTTCGCCGTGACCGCCGGGCAGCGCGGCGTAATGCGCGATGGATGGATCGAGCAGCGACGGATCCTTGAGCAGCCAGCCATTGGCTTCGCTGCGGCGACCGATCCAGAGTTCGTTCGGACGTTCCTGCTTCCAGGCGAGCGCGGCCTGGCGTCCGTCAACGTTGAGTTCCAGCCCGTTCTTGCGGCCTGCGCTGACCTGCGAAACCGAAAACGCGCCTTTCGCGCCGTCTTCAAACCGCACCAGCACGCTGGCGAAATCTTCAGTCTCGACCTTGTAATTTTTGTACTTCTGATCGCCCGCCGCCTTGCCAAAGGCTTCGACCGAACCGGCAGGTTTCTGGCGCGTCGGGTAAACCGTCGTGTATTCGGCGCAGACTTCGGCGATGCGTTTGCCGGTGACGTAACCGGCCAGGTCGCACCAGTGCGAGCCGATGTCAGCCACGGCGCGCGACTGCCCGTTGGCGTCTTCTTCAAGCCGCCACGAATAATCGGTCGGATTGAGCAGCCAGTCCTGCAAATAATGGCCGTGCACAAAATGCACATTGCCGATCTCACCTTTGCGGATCATCACGCGAGCCTGCTGCACGAGCGGGTTGTAGCGATAATTGAAAGTCACGCAATGCACGATGCCGGCCTTGCGCGCGGCGGCGAGCATCTTTTTCGCGTCTCCTGAATTCAGCGCCAGCGGCTTGTCGGCAATGACGTGCTTGCCTTTCTTAATCGCCGCCATCGTCACCGGCATGTGCAGGTTGTTCGGCGTGCAGTTGTGAATGACTTCAATTTCAGGATCGTCAAGCAGGGCTTCGTAACTGCCATAAGCTTTCGGAATGTTCAGCCTGTCGGCTTTGGCTTCAGCGGAAGCCTGCGAGCTTCCGGCGACGGCGACGACTTCGACAAAGCCCAGACGGCGGGCGGCTTCGATGTGATGCGGGCCGACGAAACCCGCGCCAATCAGGGCGGTCTTGACTGTGCGCATAATTCGGGTGGACTCCTTCAGAGCTTGGATTGTGATGCTGAATTGTAATGCGGATTGAAATGATGAAGGCGGATACTATGCGTCGTGACGGAAGAGTGTCAAGCAGCGCACAGACAGCCCTGACTGCGGCAGAACATTTTCGTGAGCTGACCGGTCGTCAGACTTCGTCGCGCCTGGTTTTATCTCTGGTGGATTGTCTCACCCGGCGCATCTGCGCCATCATTTGTTTCTGTTTTTCGATTCGATTGAGCAGGTTCAGATCGGTCCGGTGTGGCGCAGATTGTTTGTGAGTCAGAAATTCGGCGAGCGCGCTGACAGTCGGATGTCTGAACAATTCGATGATGGAAAATTCCTGATCAAAGCTTCCCTGCAGGCGTTCGTGGATGCGGGCGGCGAGCAGCGAGTGTCCGCCAAGGTCGAAGAAATTGTCATGCCGCCCGACTCTGTCCACCTGTAGAATCTCCTGCCAGATGGCGGCGATTGTCCGCTCGGCGTCAGTCTGCGCGCGGAAATCTCCGGCTTCGCGTTCAAGGCTCGGCAGCGGCATTGCGGCCAGCGCGCGGCGATCAACCTTGCCGCTCGGTGTCAGCGGAAAGGCTGCGAGCGCGGTGAAGTGCGAGGGAATCATGTATTCAGGCAACCGCTGCCTCAGATAGTCGCGCAGTTCCTGCAGCGGCAGTCGCGCCGTTTCAGCCACCGAAGGCCGCCCATCAACCGCCGGCGCAGGCTCTGGAATCAGGTAAGCCGCGAGCCGCTTGTCGCCGCTCGCATCCTCGCGCACCGCCACTACTGCATCGCGCACCGCCGCGTGCTGTCGCA
>CAYWDW010000945.1:0-2230 GCA_964457105.1 uncultured Heliobacteriaceae bacterium | reverse complement strand
GTGCGCCGCAAAACCACCGAAGCCATGCAGCTTGTCGCCGCCAATCGCCAGCAGCGCTTCAGCATTGATCTCTTCTCCAGGTCGAATCGGTGCAGTGTCCATAATTCCGGCTTGTCTGTGGCCCAGGTTCAAATCTGCAATCTGCAATCTGCAATCTCAAATCTCATCACCACCACCCCAGCAGCTTCCACCAGATCAGGCCGACGGTTGACCAGACCAGGATGTTCGGGAATGAAGCGATCAGGCCAAGCTGCCACCATTTCTGCTGCGTGACGTAACCAGCGCCGAAATAGATCGGCCCCGGCGTCGTGCCGTAATGCGTCAGCGAAGCCGACAGGTTTGAAAAGTAAGCGAGCAGCAGCACGGCCAGGTACGGCGGCGCTCCGGCGGCGATGATGACGATCAGAAACGGAATGTTCATCGCCAGCGCGTGCGCCGTGATGCTGGCAAAGGCGTAATGCGCGTAAAAATAGATCAGCGCCAGCACAGCCAGCGCCGCCCACCACTTCCATCCGGCAGTGAACTTCGCCGCCGTTTCAGCAAAGCGCCGCGTGATGCCCGTTTCGCCCAGGGCTTCGGCCATGCGCACCAACCCGCCGTACCACAGAAACACATCCCACGCGCCGCGCTCGCTCAGCAAGTCTCCCCAGTCCAGCACCCGCGTGAGCAGCAGCACGCAGACGCCAACCAGCGCGACGACTGAGTAATCAATATTGTGCAGCTTCGTCGTCGTCCACAGCAGCGCCACCAGGGCAAAGACGCCGAGCATCAGCTTCTCGTGAAATGAGGTCGGCCCCATTTTGCCGAGTTCTTCCTGCGCGAATTTGGTTGCGCCGGGCGTGTGCCTGACCTCAGGCGGAAAGAGGCGATAAAGCAGCAGGCCCGTCACCACCAGCGAAACCAGCCCAGGCACGATGCCGCCAATCATCCAGCGCGTGTAATTCAAATCAATGTTGCTGACCTGCAGGGCGAATTTCTGAATCACCAGATTGCCCGCCTGCCCGGTCAGGAACATTGCGCAGATGATGACTTCGCACTGATAAATAAAGCTCATCAGAAACGCGCCCAGCTTGCGCGCCGTCGGGCCGGGCCGCGAGTCATAAGCTTCGGCAATGCTTTTGGCAATCGGGAAGGTGATGCCGCCGCAGCGCGCCCCGTTTGACGGAATGAAAGTCGCCAGCACCATGTCCGTGCCGACCAGCGCGTAACCAAGTCCGAGCGAACGCCGCCCGATGGCTTTGATAAAAAGCAGCGCGATGCGTCGTCCGAGTCCGGTCTTGATCATTCCGCGCGACATAAAAAACGCCGCCAGCACCAGCCACACCACCGGATCGGCATAACCGGCGAGCGTTGATTTGAGGCGCAACGCTTCAAGCGCCTTCGCGTCGGTGGCGGTTTTAGCGAGCGCCTCGCTGACCGGCATTGAGCGCGTCAGCGCCAGCGCCGTAATGCCAAGCAGCACCATCGCGCCGCCCGACAAAGGCCGCACAATCGAGCCGACAATAGTGGCAACAAAGATCGCCAGCAGCCGCCAGGACTCAGGCGTAATGCCATCGGGTCGCGGCGCGAGGGCAATGCCGAAGCCGGCAATCAGCACCGCTGCCCATTTGATGAGCAGCATCCGCCGCGATGAACCGGAACGGTCTGCGGTTTCGGGCGGGGCTTCAGCCGCAGGCGGGGAAGTCGGGCTAAGTTCCATTGCGTTGTTTCAGCTTGTTGCCTGAGTGTGATGATGCCTCTGACCAATTGCGAGCGGGCGCGATGCTAACACCGGATGCAGATGCGCTCAAGCTGCGCGTGCAGTGCCATGAGCCTGATTTAAGCTGAACGGTCAGCAACCGCGTTGGTGCCTGGCGCGTCTAAAGGCTTCGCCCTGGCTTCGGCTAAATCAAAACATGCGACATTGAGACACCGGGACAGGGCGCTCGCTGACGCTTGCGTCCTGCCCTGGTGTCCCAATGTCGCATGTTTTGATTTAGAATAAACCTGACCCGATTCTGAAATGTGCAGTGGAGGTAAAGCAATGACCAGAATCACGGAGAGAGTTTCAGCATTCGTTTTGACAATCGCGCTTGCAGCAGCTCCGGCCCTTGCCCAGTCAGCGCCGTCAGCGCAGAAAAATCCGAGCCAGTCGAAACAGGCGACCAAACCGCTTGAGGACAAGCTCAACCCGCTGCTCATCGGCAAGCGCGACATCAACAAAGGGCAGCTTGACTTTTATTCGCTCGAC
>CAYWDW010000944.1:0-2235 GCA_964457105.1 uncultured Heliobacteriaceae bacterium | reverse complement strand
AAAGCCCGCTTGCGGGTAGCAGAACGAATCAAACCGGTCTTTCGATTTGAAGCGCGGGTAGCCTGGAGTCTCGCCACTCTTCACGCGCCGAAAGAAGTTCTCAAAGGCACGCTCAAGCTTCCGCAAGGTCTGCTGCAAGACCTGCGAGTGAACATCTGTGAGTTCCGGCCTGAGTGCCTTAATTTCGGAAAGCTGCGCGCACTGCGTCGCGTAGTTGACCGAGACGCGATTGATCGCCCAGGCGTCACGACGTTCCTGCAAGGCGGCGTTGTACAACTCCCGGCACACGTTCAGCGTCCGTTCGCAGTTCGCCTGGAAAGTCCGATTGAGTCTCAACTTGTACTTATATGCTCTCATCTACTCGCTCGTTTTCTGGTTCTCATCCGTCAATCAGAACCTTGCGCCGATCTTTCGGGCATCAGACGATGTGGTACTTGCTCGAATAGACCACATTGTGGTTTGACTTGTACGTGTTCAGGCTCATAGCGGCATGACACAGCTATGAGCTAAATAATACCAGCGAAAAAGGGGATTGTGCTTCACTGCAAGGCTGAAGCCTTTGCCGTTTCGCACAATGGCCCTTATATCCCCACGAATAAATTCGGGGGCTTTACGGGCAATCAGGTAAGGATCGCGGAAAACCATGTCCGGCGTCACTCGCCCTTCCTCGCGCAGTTGTTTCAGTTCCCGCTCGATCAGCTTTTCCGGCTTTCTCGACAGAGCCGTGCGTTCGTAGATCGCGCCACTGATCTTCTTCCGCAACTGCCGCACACTCCAGCGTTCGAGGCGACACATTTCAGCGTAAAATTCGCGCTGCAACGGATCCTTCAGCGGAATGATTTCGACGAAGTGGCTCCAGCCCAATTCTCTCGACAGAGTCGCAACAATTTCGGCATTCTGGAACGTCTCCACAAACCGGATCATCCGCGCCAGATTCCGCACGCCATACCCTTCCCCAAACTCAGGGACCAATTTTGCCGACAGTGTCGGCAAAATCTCCTTTCCGTACTCGGCCCGTTGTCCTTTCAGTGTGTCCTGTCGAATCCGCTGCCCGACATTCCAATACAGCATCACCAGCGCCGAGTTGACCGCGCTTGCCACACGTTCCCGCGCGGTGACAATCAGTTCGCGCAAATCACGGAGCAGGACTGATTCGACTGACGCCTTCTGCAAAGCGGTTTTGCGCGGGATCGCTTTTGGTGCCGTTGCCTGTGGCTTTTTCGCCGGAGTTTTCTTCATCGCTTTTCTCATTGCGCCTTCCTGCGGTCAGAGCAGGGAAAAGTATGTTTTGATTTTCGCGGCCATCAGCTTTCTCCGCTCTTCGAGAAAGCTGTCGTAATCCTTCATCTGACCTTCCAGCATCGCTGCCGGGATACAGTTCATTTCCAGATTCGCTTTCATCTCGGCGGCATCAGTGATGCCGCCGTAACGTTTCTTTCCGCCCTGGCGCTGTTCCCGCAGTTCACCGAAATAAACCGCAGGCTCTTTTGCGCCGATGGCAATGTTGATTTCACTCTGGGCGATGACGTAATTGGCAATCTGGTTATAACGACCTCGCGCCAGCCCCAGACTCTTCAGGTGTTTTTTCGGGAAGACGTGGTGAACATCACACCTGTTCAGAATCAGGTCACGGACAGTGATGTCTCTCGACAGAAATCCCTTGTCATTCAGCTTCACCTGCGCCGCCTGGAAGATGCGAAAGAAAGGGCTGCCGGAACTGGAGGTGTTCATCTCCTGGGGCAGCAGTGTGTCCCAGAAAGCGTCTGACAACTCGCCTGCAAATGTCGCGTTGCCGTAAGTCTCAAATCCCTGCTCGTGAATCTGCCGGATGTCATAATCGAAGGTGCTTTCGGGTGAGCCGGAGTATCGCCCGGTCAGCGCGGACATCACAAACCAGCGGCGCACCGCCGATTCGATGTCAGCGGCAGGCCGCTGCTGCGCCCGCAGAGTCAGATAAACGATGTAGGCAAAATTCAGCGCATTCTGTGAACCGATCAGCGAGGAATCCACGAATCCCGCCGAACGAATGATCATGGCAAACCGCTTGAAGTGCGTTTCATTGATGAAGTTCAGCACACCAGCCTTCAGCCGCGCGAACGAATCTTCCGCGATGCTTTCTTCATATTGTTTTGTCGCGAAGTTCCTGCCCGAAAGCAGCGCGACCAGATCCTCCAGCTTTCCGCGCTTGAATTCCGAAGTAAAAGCCACGCGCAGCATATCTGTGTAAGATGGATC
>CAYWDW010000943.1:0-2237 GCA_964457105.1 uncultured Heliobacteriaceae bacterium | reverse complement strand
CGCATCCTGCAACTCATTCGGCGACCGCTGAGGCTGTCAGCATTCATTCTTTTGCTGCTGCTGCTGGCAGACCCGTTGACTTTTTCCGGCAAGGCAGCGGCAGCCATGGTCACGGCGGGCCAGGCCCTGCTCAGCACAATCAGCGCGATGACTGCACCCGTCCGACTGACAGACAGAGCGAAGCTGAAGGAAGGTGTGACGACAGCTCCGGCGACGCTGACGACTTCGACTCTGACGCCGGTTGAAGCGTTCGACGCCAATGTGACCGGCCCGGTCGGCGATTCGTTTGTGGGCGACATTGCCGTGCAGCCGGACGGGAAGATTCTGATCGTCGGTCGCTTCACGAGCGTTGGCGGACAGGCGCGCGACCGGCTGGCCCGGCTCAACGCTGACGGCACGATTGACGCGGCTTTCAATCCGACCGGTCTCGGCGATGTGCGGGAGGTCACGGTGCAACCGGACGGCAAAATTCTGATCGGCGGCGCGGGCAACAACGACCGCCAGAATTATGTCGCCCGGCTCAACAGCGACGGCTCGCTCGACAGTTCATTCAATGCCGAGTCAAACGGCGCGGTTTATGCAGTCATCGCGCAGTTCGACGGAAAGGCGCTGGTCGCAGGTCAGTTCTCGGTGATCGGCGGGCAGACGCGCACCAACATTGCCCGGCTCAATGCTGACGGCACGGCAGACACCGGTTTCAATGCCAGCACCGACAGCACGGTGGCCGCACTGGCCACGCAGCCGGACGGAAAGATTCTGCTCGCCGGATATTTCACCAGCGTCAACGGCCAGCCGCGCAATCGCCTGGCCCGGCTCAATGCCAACGGCACGCTCGATTCCGGCTTCAATCCGAACCTTGATTTCAATACCAGCAATGAACACCGGATTGACGGCATTCTGGTGCAACCGGACGGCAGGATTCTGATCGCAGGTCATTTCACCAGCGTTGACGGGCAGCCGCGCAATGCGCTGGCCCGGCTCAACAGCGACGGCTCGCTCGATGCGGGCTTCAATGCGAATGCCGATTCTTCAGTCAGCGCCTTTGCCCTGCAAACGGACGGCAGGATTCTGGCTGGCGGTCAATTTGCCAGCCTCGGCGGTCAGGCGCGCCAGAATATTGCCCGGCTCAATGCTGACGGTTCGGCAGACACCAGTTTCAATGCCGAAACCAATGATGCGGTTCTGGCGCTGGCCACGCAGGCTGACGGACGAACGCTGGTCGGCGGATATTTCGCCGTCATCAGCCAGCAGTCGCGCAACTTCCTGGCTCGCCTGACCAGCCCGACTGCCGCGACTCAAAGCCTGGCGGTGAATGCCAGCGGCACTGCGACGTGGACGCGCGACGGCGCCAGCCCCGAAATTGATCGCGCCACGTTTGAGTATTCAACCGATGCCGGCACGAACTGGATCAGCTTTGGCAACAGTTCGCGCCTCGGCACAACTGCAAACTGGCAGATGACCGGTCTCGCCTTCCCGCTCGGCCAGGACTTTCTGCTGCGGGCACGCGGCTGGCAGATGCGCAGCGGTCTCGCTGGTGACGCTTCAGGCTATGAAACGGTGCAGACTTTCTTTCTGCCCGCGCCGCCGACGATCACGCAGCATCCGGTGTCGCAATCAGCCTGCCATAATTCATCCGTCAGCCTTGCTGTCACAGCGACCGGAACCGCGCCGCTGTCTTATCAATGGCGCAGGGACGGCGTGAATCTGAGCAACGGCGGCGCAGTGTCCGGCGCAACCACCGCCACGCTGACCATCAATCCGTTCACGTCAGCCGAGGCGGGCAGCTATGATTGCGTCGTCACCAACACCGCAGGCACAGTCATTTCAAATGCCGCAACGCTGACGGTGAATTTCCCGCTTTCAATCACTACGCAGCCAGTCGGTCAGAACGCCGCCGCAGGTGCCGCCGTGAGTTTCAACGCGGCCAGCAATCCGGCGGCAGCCGTACAATGGCAGGTCTCAACCGACAACGGCACAAACTTCAGCGACGTGTCAGGCGCGACCGCAACGACGCTGAGTTTCACGGCCACCGCCGCGCATCACGGTAATCAGTATCGCGCCGTGTTCAGCAACGCCTGCGGCTCAGTGACGACAAACGCTGCTGCGCTCACCGTCACCGGCAACAACAACATCATCGGCCTCCTCATCAGCGAATTCAGATTCAGAGGCAGCGGCGGCCTGATTCCGGCCAACGCTTCAACTGATGAATTTGTCGAAATCGCCAACCGCTCCGACTC
>CAYWDW010000942.1:0-2247 GCA_964457105.1 uncultured Heliobacteriaceae bacterium | reverse complement strand
CCCGCTGATAACGACGCGGCGCGGCAGCGAAGCCAGCGGTTCATCATTCACCCCGTCGCGTGTGGCGACGAGTTCGTATTCACCATTCGCCACGCCGTAAAACGCATAACTGTTCTGATCGCCTATCGGCACAATAAAGGTCGAAGCAATGACCGCTCCGCTCGCCGCCTGACGCAGATTGATCGAAGTCGCCGACAGAGACACCCCTGAAGCGCCGCCCGCAGGCGCGCCGGTGACTTTGCCACTGATGGCCGAGCCGCGTTCGGCACGATAGCGAATATCAATGCCGCTGACCTCTTCGCCGCTGCGCACGGTGATTTCTGAAGCGGCATCGCGCGTCGAGGCCGGATGATAAACCGGCATGCGTGCATCATAAGGCGTGGCGCGCACCGAAAAGCCCGCGCCCCCGGCTGAAATGACATAGGTTCCCGGCACCAGCCCGTACAGACGATAAACGCCGCGATCATCCGTCGTGCGCGCACCCGCGAGTAACACGCCGGCACCTGAGTCGCCCGTCACCGGGCGGCCATTCGCCTCGCGCACCCGCACGGCCCTGACCTGCACGCCGATGACCGGCTCGCCGCTGCCGCTCGTCACCCGGCCCGTCAGCACTCCGCCTTTCATCATCGTGATCGTCACCGCTTCGCCCAGGTAAACGTAATCGGATCGCCCCTGCTCAAACAGATCAACGGCGCGGTTATTGATGGTCAGGACATAGCCCGGCGCGGTGGCCGTAATCAGATAAGGCGCCGGGTCAAGACCGTCTGCCTGAAAGTTGCCGTCATCATCGGTGGCAATCGCCGTGCGCCCGCTCATCACGCGACGATTACCGCTGCCGACAATGTTGATGATCGCGTGCGGAATCGGGCGACCGTCATCGCTGACGACACGACCGCTGATGACGCCCGTGGCGCGCTGCCCCACAGCCACGCTGCCACACATCGTCAGCAGCAGCAGCAAAGTCTGGAATGATCTTTTCATTGGTCACCTTCCTTCTTTGCCAGATCAAGCACCAGCGTGACGGGCGGCTGTTCGCCACCGCCGGTGACAGTCACCATCTGCTCAACGGAGGGCAGTTTCACAGGCTGACCAGTGGGAAGCAGCCGCAGCTTGTAAGTTCCCGGCGAGAGACCTTCAATCGTGAACTGCATCCGACTGTCAACCATGACTTGCATCATTCCGGCCAGGCCACGCGCCGCGCCTTCGCGGGCCGGGAGGACCATCAATCTGACGCCTGGCGGCAGCGTGCCGTTTTTGATTTCAACGCGCCCGGCAAGCTTCGCCGTGCCGTAAGCAAAGACCACGCGCACGCCGCTGAGGTTGTCGCCCGCGCTGACTTCGAGCGTTTGCGCTTCGACGCCGTTGTGTTCGATGCGCAGCAGCGAAAAGCCTTTCGGCGCGCGGTACAATGCAGCGTTGAGCTGCACGCGGCCAGGCCGCACGCCACCGATTCTGAATGAACCATCGGGGTTGATGGCAGCATTGTTGCCTGGCCCGACGATCATCTGCCGCTCGTCGCCTGTCGTCCGAGCCATCAGTTGAATCTTTGACAAACCGGCCATCACTGCCGGGTCAGTCGCGCCTTCAACCACCGCCTGGCCGCTGATTGAAGCTCCGCGATACATTTTGATTTCGACTCCGGCCACGTCGCCGCCCGTGACTTCAAAGTTCACAGGTTCGCTGTAAAGTTCGCTCGCCTGCATATTCAGGGCCGAAGCCTGATAGCTGTTCGGCGTCAGCCCTTCGAGCTGGAATTCACCCCGCGAATTGGTCATTGAACTGCTTATGCCTGACGATGCCAATCCGCCCTTGCTGACGTTGTAAAGGATCATCACGCCCGGCACCGGCTGCCCTGTGTCGCCGTCAATCACGCGCCCGGCCACAGTGAAGCCTTTGGTCGCGCGCGCCAGTCTGATGTCCACGCCTTCAACCGTGGCGCCGCCGCTGACTTCAATCACTTTCGCCTGCGCTTCTTCGACGGCATCGGGATGAAACGTGCGGCGGTAATAGCCACCCGAACCGCTGAACCGCGCCAGCCCATCGCCCGCCGCGGCACCGGCAGCGATCAGATAGCGTCCGGGTTCAAGGCCGAACAACCGATAGACGCCGCGATCATCGGTTTCCCACTGCGACAGGCCGGGCATCTGCGTGTTGATGCGTTTGCCGCGTTCATCCAGGCGCAAGGCCGACAGGCGCTCGGCCACGACCGGACGGTTGTCGGCATCCACGATGCGGCCCGTAATGACG
>CAYWDW010000941.1:0-2256 GCA_964457105.1 uncultured Heliobacteriaceae bacterium | reverse complement strand
TGCCTGGCTGGGCTGTTTCAGCGGCTGACTGTTGCGATTTCGGGATTGCGCAATCCCGAAATCGGACAATGCGGCATTGCCTGCGGCGCTGATCAGCGCGACAAACTCTCTGCTTTCGTCATTGCTTCAGATTCGCCTGACGGCACGGCGCTTGTTTCTGATTTCAGAATCAGAATTTTTTCAGCAGCGGAGGATGACCATGAACAATCTGCTTCAGGATATTCGATACAGCCTGCGAATGTTGCTCAAGCGACCGGGCTTTACGCTGATCGTGATGCTGACGCTGGCGATTGGCATTGGCGCGAACACGGCGATTTTCAGCGTCGTCAATGCGGTGCTGCTCAGGCCGCTGCCGTATCGTGAGCCGGGGCAACTGGTGCGCGTTTACAGCGAATTTCCGACCATGAACCTGCGCCAGTTCTGGCTCTCGCCGCCCGAACTCGTGGACATTGCCAACGAAGCAAAGTCGTGGGAAGCCATCGGCGGCTGGTCCACGGGCGGTGTCAACGTGGGCACGAGCAGCGAACCGATTCGCGTCACTTCGGCGCTGGTCACGCGCGGGCTGATTGAAGCGCTGGGAGTGCCGCCTGCGCTCGGTCGCAACTTCACGCCGGAAGAAGATCAGCAGGGCGGGCCGCGCGTCACGATCATTTCCCATGACCTGTGGCAGCGCGCTTTTGGCGGGCAGCCCGACATCATCGGCAGGCAGATCAGAATCAACGAGCAGGCCAGCACGGTAGTCGGCGTGATGCCGCGCGGTTATGTTTTTCCGCCGGGCACGAGCGATCCGGCTGGAGTCTGGATTCCGGCGCAGTTTGATCCGGCCAAACCGGGCAGAAGAGGCAATCATTTTCTTTACGCGATTGGCCGCCTCAAATCCGGCGTGACGATCAGCCAGGCGCGCGCTGAAATGGACAGCCTCGAAGCCGGCTGGAAAAGCGCAGGCCGTGATCGGCACCTGCTCAATCAGCAACAGCATCCGGTGCTGATGGTGCCGCTGCACGAGGATGTGGTGGGCAGCGCGCGGCTGGCGGTGCTGACGCTGCTGGGCGCGGTGGGTTTTGTGCTGCTGATTGCGTGTGCCAACGTTGCCAGTCTGCTGCTGGCGCGGGCCGAAGCGCGGCAACGTGAATTTGCTGTGCGGCTGTCGCTTGGTGCCGGGCGCAGGCGCATGCTGCAGCAGTTTCTGACCGAAGGCATGATGCTGGTCCTGCTGGGCGCGGTTATCGGCGTGGCGCTGGCTGAACTGAGTTTGAGAGTAATTATCGCCGTGGCGCCTGACAGCGTGCCGCGCACGGGTGAAATCAGAATTGATCTGCCGGTGCTGCTTTTCACGCTGGGCATTTCAATCGTGTCGGTCCTGTTCTTTGCGCTCGCGCCGATGCTGCAACTGCGCGAGCAGCATCTGGCGACGTGGCTGCACGGGATGAGCCAGCGCACGACGGGCACGCCAAATCAGTGGTTGCGCAAAGGCCTGGTCGTCACCGAAATTGCGCTGGCGGTGGTCCTCGTGGTCGGTTCCGGGCTGATGATTCGCGCTTTCTGGAAGCTGCGCCAGGTGCCTCTCGGCTTCAATCCGCACGGTGTGCTGGCCTTCAGCGTGAACCTGCCGACGAGCAAATACAAAAGCCCCGACCTCGTGAATTTTGCCCGCGCGCTCGAAGAAAGATTGTCGGCACTGCCCGGCGTCAAAGCTGCCGCGCAGGCCGGTGAACTGCCGCCGCTGCGCCCGATAGATGCCAACGACACAGACATTGAAGATTACCAGTCACGACCTGACGGCCCGGCTGAAAATGTGGATTTCTGGAATGTGATTGGCGAGGATTACTTCAAGACAATGGGCATTCGCACCCTTGAAGGCCGCACCTTCGAACCGTCGGACCGCAATGACAAGGCGCTGCCGGTGGTCGTCATCAATCAGGCGCTGGCGCGACGTTTCTGGCAGGGCAGTCCGGTCGGGCGGCGACTCAATCCGGGCTTTGCCAACCCGCCCGTCTGGTGTACGGTCGTGGGCGTGGTCGAAGACACGCGCAACCTGGGCGTGGACAAGCCAGCCGGAACCGAGCTTTATTTTCTGCAAGCGCAACTCGGCAGGGTGGCCCTCAGCGGACAGATGAATTTTGTCGTGCGCGCCAGTGGCGACCCGGCAGCTTTGGCCAATGCCGTGCGCGCAGCCGTCCGCGAACTGGACCCGGCGCTGCCGCTTTACGACCTGCAAACGATGTCGGAACTGGTCGGCAGTTCGCTGGTCAGGCC
>CAYWDW010000940.1:0-2267 GCA_964457105.1 uncultured Heliobacteriaceae bacterium | reverse complement strand
GATTGAGGCCGCCAAAAAGGACGACAAACGTTATGTCGTCTGGATGGAACTCGTCGTGGATCAGTTCACGGCCAATACTTCGGACGGTTTTGATTTACGCTTCACGCTCTTTGAGCCGAAGACCGGCAAGGTGCTGACGAGCGGCAGCGGCTACCCGCAGATGCAGACCACCGGTTCGCCGCTGCCGCCCATCGGCATGAATCGCGGGCAGGTGCGCGTCGAACTTGCTGGCCGCGATGTTGCCCGGCGCGTCATGTCCCGCCTCAATGCACAACCGCGAGGCCGTTTCCCGGTGATTGCCGGACACTGATGGTGACAGGATAAACACTGAATTGATAAATCAAGGATCAGGGATGAAACAAAACTCCCAAACCACGGGGGCCGCAGGGGAGCCACGGGGAAAGCCAAACACTCTTCAGTTTTGGTTTTCCTCTGCCCCCGTGTTCCCCGTGGTTGACAGTTTCATTTTGTTCTCAATCCTGAGAGGAACCCGACATGAGCATGGCAGAAGTTGATTTCTTCAAGCTGGATTCACTGTTGTCTGACGAAGAGAAGATGGCGCGACAGTCGGTCAGGGAATTTGTTGACGCGCGCATCAGGCCGATCATTGCTGAATGTTTCGAGCAGGGCCGCTTTCCCGCCGAACTGATTCCTGAAATGGCGCAGCTTGGTCTGCTCGGCGCCAACCTGCCTGAAAAATACGGCTGCGCCGGTGTCAGCAACGTCGCTTACGGGCTGATTACACAGGAACTCGAAGCCGGTGACTCAGGCATTCGCAGCTTCGCTTCAGTGCAGGGCGCGCTGTGCATGTATCCGATCTATGCCTTCGGCAGCGAAGAGCAGCGGATGAAATATCTGCCCGGCATGGCGGCGGGTGAAATCATCGGTTGTTTCGGTTTGACTGAACCCAACTTCGGCTCAAACCCGTCAGGCATGAAGACTCGTGCAAAGCGCGTCAAAGACGGCTGGCTGCTCAACGGCAGCAAAGCCTGGATCACCAACGGCACCGTGGCCGACATCGCCATCGTCTGGGCGAAGACGGACGAGGACGACAAGATTCGCGGCTTTATTGTCGAGAAAGGCACGAAAGGCTTCAGCGCGCCCGAAGTGCATCACAAACTGTCATTGCGCGCTTCGGTGACTTCGGAACTGGTGCTGGAAGACTGCCTGATTCCTGAAGCAAACCTGCTGCCCGCGAGCGGTGGTCTGAAAAGCCCGCTGATGTGTCTGACGCAGGCGCGCTACGGCATTGCGTGGGGCGCGATTGGCGCGGCGGTGGATTGTTACCGCGCGGCGGTCGAGTATTCAAAACAGCGCGTGCAGTTTGATCGCCCCATCGGCGGCTTTCAGCTCACGCAGCGCAAGCTGGTCGAAATGCTCACCGAAATCAGCAAGGCGCAACTGCTCTGCCTGCGCCTGGGCCGGATGAAAGACGACGGCACGATGGATCCGATTCACGTGTCAATGGCCAAGATGAACAACGTCGCCATGGCGCTTGAATGCGCGCGCACCGCCCGCAGCATCCTCGGCGCCAACGGCGTCACGCTCGATTACGCGCCGATCAGACATATGTGCAACCTCGAATCGGTTTATACCTACGAAGGCACAAACGAAGTGCATCTGCTCGCCATCGGCAAACACATCACGGGCCTTGATGCGTTCGCCTGAATCAGGCCACGCGGTACTGGACCAGTGTCCCACTGTATCGCTTCCGGTACTGATCCACAGCGAACCGCAAAGAGACAAAGAACACAAAGGTTGATTGAAGATGCCTTTGTGTTCTTTGTCTCTTTGCGTTTGACATGTCTGTGGTGTTGTCAGCCCGCGACTATTTCACCTTCGGGCAAGGCTGCTGTTTTCTCTTCACGTTCCCACCGGATGATTTTCAGGTCTTCGACGAAGATGGCGTACAGCGCAGGCACGAGCAGCTTGGTGACGTAATTGGCCAGAATCAGGCCGCCGATCTGCGCGTAACACAATGGCTCCCACAACGGCCCGCCATTCAGGGCCAGCGGGACAAGGCCGAAGATCGTTGCGCCGACAGTAACGAAGACCGGACGCAAACGCGCGAGTCCGGCGTCAAGCAGAGCTTCACGCAGCGGCGCGCCTGCTTCGCGGCGTTCCTCAACGAAATCAAACAGCACAATCACATGCGACACGATCACGCCGATCAGGCTCGCCACGCCGAGAAAGGCCATAAATCCGAACGGCGCTTTCATCACCGCCAGCCCGATGAGCGCGCCGACGAGGCCGAAGGGCATCGCTGA
>CAYWDW010000939.1:0-2274 GCA_964457105.1 uncultured Heliobacteriaceae bacterium | reverse complement strand
AGGCCCTGTGCATGCGACGCCAAGCGTGATGGACGGAGTGGCTTATGTCGCCGGCTGCGATGCGCTCTTTCACGCGATTCGCATTGCGACCGGGCGCGAACTGTTCAGGGTTCCCATCGGCGGGCAGGCCGGTTCGTCGCCAGCAGTGATGAACGGCGCGGTTTATTTCGGGCTGTACGAAAACGAAGTCATCTCGATCAACCTGCAAACGCGGCGCGTCGCGTGGCAGTACGAACATCCGCAGCGGCAGTTTCCGTTCTATTCGTCGCCCGCCGTGTCAGCCGGCAAAGTGGTGATTGGCGGGCGCGACAAGCTGATTCACTGCCTGGACGCGGCAACCGGCAAATCGCTCTGGACTTTCACGACCAGGGCGCGCGTCGAATCTTCGCCGGTGATTGCGGAAGGCCGTGTTTACGCGGGTTCGGGCGATGGGCGGTTTTATGTGCTGGATCTGGCCAGGGGCACGAAGCTTTGGGAGTTCAATGCCGGGAGCGCGATTTCAGCGTCGCCCGCGCTCGCGCTCGGTCGGATTGTGATCGGGGCGCAGGATGGCAAACTTTTCTGTTTCGGCTGAACCGGCGGCGTCAGCCCTCTGGTCGGCAGCGGGAGGGGAAGAAGGTGATGGCTAATGCCCGGCGTCCAGCGGCAGCATTCTCAGAACCGCCTCGCACAGTTCGTCGAGTTCGACCGGCTTGCGAATCACTTTATTGGCTCCGGCGACAAAAGCCTCCGACAGATAATCCGGGTAAGCCGACAGGACGACTATCGGGAGTTCAGCCAGTTCCCGGCATGATCTGACGGCCCGAATCAGATCAATGCCATTCAGATACGGCATCATGACATCCGTAACCAGCACGTCGGGGCGGCTCTGACTGAGCGCGTTGAGCGCGTCCTGGCCATCCACCGCCACTCTGACTTCAAACCCGATGCCGGCGAGGGCAAACGAAAACAATTCGCGCAGTTCGTCATTATCTTCCGCGATCAACACGCCTGGGTTGGACATTGCAGCCTTCCCTTCAGTCAGTGACTGACAGGTCGGGGAAATAAGGAGAGCGGCAGCCAGGGAAGTTTTCATCTGTGAGGGGAAGACTCCTGATCGGATCAGGGATTATCCTGATCCCTGTGCAGGGAGATTGCAAGTCGCAGGGAAAAGTTTCAGCGCTGTCCGTTGCTGTACATCCTTGCATTACACTGTGCCCTGGAGCCAGCCGGTTATCTCGTTCACAACGAATTCTCACCACGACGCAGCCCGGCTGGCGAGCGGGCGCAGTGTGACAAACTGACCGGGAGATCGAACAGTACGAAACTTCGGTCGAGGAATTGAAAGCCTCGAACGAGGAATTACAGGCCATCAACGAAGAACTGCGTTCCGCGACCGAAGAACTCGAAACCAGCAAGGAAGAACTGCAATCCGTCAACGAGGAACTCACCACCGTCAACTATGAGCTGAAGGAAAAAGTCGAAGAGGTCAGCCGCGCCAACAGCGATTTGCAGAACCTGCTCGCTTCGACCGAAATCGGCACGATCTTTCTGGATCGCGGGCTGCGGATCAAACGTTACACGCCGCGCGTCGAAGAGCTTTACAACATCATTCCGTCCGACCTGGGCCGCCCGCTCGAACATCTGACGCACAAGCTCGAACGCGACAATCTGAGCAGTGACGCTGAAAAAGTGCTGACCGACCTGCACATAGTCGAGCGCTAAATCCACAGCCTGGAAGGCCGCTGGTATCTGGCCCGCCTGCTGCCCTACCGCACTTCCGAAGATCGGATTGACGGCGTCGTCCTGACTTTTGTCGAGATCACGCAGCGCAAGCAGGCCGAAGCCGATCTGCTCCAGGCGCGCAATCAGCTTGAAGAACGGGTCAAAGAACGGACACAGGAATTGCGGGAAAGTTACCAGACGCTCGAAGCCGAAGTGGTCGAACGCCGCGCCGCTGAAGAGCAGAACAAGGCGCTGCTGCGGCAGATTGTCAGCACGCAGGAAAGCGAGCGCCAGCGCATTTCGCGCGAGCTGCACGATCAGACCGGCCAGCAACTGACCGCGCTCCGGCTCAGCCTGGAAGCGCTCCGGGCGCAGTGCGTCCATCAGCCGGAATTGCAGGCTCAGGTCGAACAGTTACAGAGGCTCACGCAAAGACTGGAAGCGGACGTTGATTTTCTGGCGTGGGGGCTGCGGCCAAGTTCACTTGATGACCTCGGCCTGGCCGAGGCGCTCGCCGGTTACGCGCAGGACTGGGCAACGCATTTCGGCGTGCCGACGGAATGTCATACC
>CAYWDW010000938.1:0-2278 GCA_964457105.1 uncultured Heliobacteriaceae bacterium | reverse complement strand
GAACAGATCACCGACAATAATCTGAATTCCGTCAACTACGGGCTGCTGCTCGAAGACCGCACCTGGGCGGATGAGAACTACATCACGCTGCGCGGGAGTTCAACGGTCACCTGGGCGCACGGAGATTACAATTCGCCACGCCCGACGCGCACTGTCGTCACGGATGAGCGCGGACAGGTGACCGCCACAGACTTCGATTCGTACGGCCCGTACAATCAGGTGATTGAGCGGCGCGAGCGCGGCTACGGCGGCACGGCGCTGCTGCACCGGACGCACACCGAATATCACAACGGCGTCGAATATACCGGTTATCTGATCAACTCCGGGACGCTCTGGTATCAGCATCCCTGGTGGGGGCCGCAGTG
This sequence comes from uncultured Heliobacteriaceae bacterium, assembly GCA_964457105.1. Lineage (GTDB taxonomy): Bacteria > Acidobacteriota > Blastocatellia > RBC074 > RBC074 > DASRDU01. The sequence goes on along the minus strand of CAYWDW010000938.1, from coordinate 1,913 downwards.
GAGCGGGCCGCACATTCTCAACCTGCCGGTCGTGACCGAAGTCTACGCAAGCGATGACAGTACGCGCGAGGCGCGATCCGAATACGGCTATGACGCCGTGCCCGCCGGGCAACTGACCGACACGCCGGGAGCGCCGCAGCACACGAGCGCGCCGGATCAGCGCGGCAACCTGACGAGCGTCAAACGTTACGCCAACGCCGTCACGCTCGATCAGACAACGGCGGTGGTCGAGACGCGCGGGTATGACATCTCCGGTAATGTTCGGACGCTTTCGACTTCGTGCTGCGAGCAGACGACTTTCAACTATACCTACGCCACCCGCTTCGCCTGGCCGACGAGTTCGACCAGAGGCTCGGCTTCTGATGCGACAAAGCAGAACACCTCCAGCGCCACGATTGACCTGAATACCGGCCTGGTCACCGACACCTGGGACGCTGACAATCGCTGGTCGAACACGGTCTATCACGCCACGACGCTGCGCCCGGAGTATGTCTATGCGCCGACCGGCGCTTATTCCTGGCATGCCTATGACGACGCCGGGCTGCTCGTGATGGATTTCGTCTACGAGCAGGGCCAGTCAGGAGCGTATTTCGCTTCGCGCAGCGACAAATATCTGGACGGGCAGGGACGGATTCACGGCGAACAGGCTTTCGGGCAGGGCTACACCTATGACACGGTCAATACTCTGTACGATGCGCTCGGTCGCGTCTCGGCGCAGACCCGGCCATACCGCGCTTATCCAAATCCTGAACCGGCGCAGTGGACCAACTATGAATATGACTGGCAGGGGCGCGTCAAAAAAGTCACGGCTCCTGATAACGCCAGCATCACCGAGTACTTTTACAATGAATCGAATTATCCAGGCGCGGCGACGCAGGGTGAGCCGGGACAGGTCGTGCGGGTGAGAGACGCCTGGGGACGCGAACGCTGGGCGCGCTTTGATGCGCAGAATCGCATCGCCGAAGTCGTCGAACCCGATCCGGCTGATCCGAATAACAACGGCTCGGTTTATACCAGCGGAATCAAAACCACTTATACCTGGGACACGCTCGGCCATCTGAGCGGCGTGACGCAGGGCAGCCAGACGCGCAGTTTCAGATATGACGCGCTGGGCAGAATGACGCATCAGAAGCTGGCTGAACGCGACGCCACGCTCAACGACAACGGCGATTTCGTGGCGACCAGACAGACCAGTCCGTTGCGATATACGGGCGGCGTGTGGAGCGATGTCTTCAAATACGACACGCGCTCGAACCTGATCCAGCGGATTGACGCGCGCGGCGTGCGAATCAATTTCAATTACTTCAACGATCCGCTCAACCGGCTGATCCAGGTCACTTATGACAAGAGCGGCGTCACGTCTCAGTTGCTGGCCGACTTCCCGATCCCGGACGCGCTCAATGTCAGCAGCTTCGCTTACAAGACCACCGGGGACAAGCTGCGGCTCGAACACGTCTACATGGACACCGGCTTCGGCAACGAGGATCTGGCCTATGACAGCGAAGGCCGTCTCAGTTCAAGCACGATCTTCGGCTCATTTCAGACGCGCTGGGAGTACGACACGCTGGAGCGGGTGAAGAAGCTGTATTACCCGCTCGAATACGGCACATACAACGTCAGCCGCGAACTGGCGCCGACCTACGACATCGCCAGTCGCCTGAGCAGCCTGAATTACGACGGCGCGCAGATCACGGCCTCGAACATTCAGTACAACGCCAGCAGCCAGACGCTCTCGCTGAACGTCGGGAGCGCGGCCACCGAGACTTATACTTACCACGACAAAACCGGCCTGCTGACCGGCCAGCAACTGAGCGGCGCGAGCCAGACGCATCTGAATCTGAGTTACAATTACACGCTGACGAATGATGCGACCAACAACGCCGCGAAGACCGGGCAACTGACCGGGATCACCA
>CAYWDW010000937.1:0-2283 GCA_964457105.1 uncultured Heliobacteriaceae bacterium | reverse complement strand
GCGGACTGATCGTTCGCCGCCGGTTGCTCCCCACCCCGTCTCACGACGACGCAGTTACCATTGGCTACAGGCCGGAGAGCGCCTGCCTGAAGAGGACTTCCACCTCTCTGATGGTGCGCGCTCACAGGCGCACGGTCCGCAGCGCTTCCAGCGTGCCCAGGGCCAATGACCCATTTCCTTTCAAGCAGCCTCTGGCCAATAGCACGCTGGAAGCGCTGCGGACCCAGGCGCGCGCAAAAAACTGACGGATACCTCAATGACAATGTAGTTGACTTTGCCTTAAGAACGGGCTAGGTTATGGCCCGTTCGACTTCCGAGTTATTCCAGTTCCGGTTTGGATTTTGCGGGCCTCGCTTGTGACGGTTTTACCGGCCTCTCGCAAAGCCGATCAGCCGGACTTCAGAATGCCTGACACCCCCTCTGCATCACTGGGCAGTCTCAGGAAAATTTCAAGTCACTGGATTGCTGATGACTCACTGACGATCTGACTCAGAGATCATCAGTGCTGCCGCCTTCAGTGGTCCGGCGGGCCTGGCACAATCCGGGAGTCAGCGCAAAACCCGAAACCACCAGATCCCTCATCCTGCCTGACATCATCCCCCTGGGATGAGGATGATGGTCTTGCTCAAACTCACAACGATTCAGCCGGCAGGCCGTATTCACCATTCCGCCTTGAAACATCACCCTCCTGGCCGGGGTCAGCCGCGCTGATTCTCCAGGGATGATTAAAGTAAGGAGACTATCTCAATGAAGATGAATCTGATCAAAAAGGCAGCCTGGCTCGCAGGCGGCCTGGCTCTTTGCCTCACCTCACTCCTTGTGCGCACCCCGGAGCAGGCCGCCGCCCAGACTTCCGGGTGCATCCAGTTCGGCGCGCCGCTCGTCACGCACGGTTTTGTCAAAACCAATGCGCTGCCCAACGGCGATCAGTTCCTGCTCAACAAGTCACTTCAGTTCACCGTGACTTCAGCGGCTGACGGCGCGTCGAAACTCACCGCCGGGCCAGTCAGCTTTGGGGGCAATCCCGGCTTCCCCGGCACGACGCCCGAAGGGGTGACGGCATCAGCCCCCAACCGCACCATCACGGCGGTTTCGTGTCTTGAGGATTTCTGGGACGTCTATTTTTATATCGCCACCAAAGGCTCCACCAATGGCGATATGGTCACGGTCTTTCTGCAAAATCCGGACGGCTCCCAAAGAATCAACCTGGCGATGCTGACCATCAACGCCGGCAACGCGCAACTGACCTCGCTTGACAGCAACGTGACGCTGCATCTGAACGACCGGTTCGCGCTTGGCCCGAATTCAATGACGCCGGCCTACAACAGCCTCGCGCCGCTTTCGGTGCCGGCGGGTGATGCCGGGAACCGGACGCAAATGCTGACGCTGGCTTTCTCGATGGATCCGCATGCGCTCACGATGGGTTGCTGGCAGATGGGCGTGGACATCAAGCGTGGTGCGGGCGCCGGCTCAACTTCAGTCGTGTTCGATGACATCGCGGTCAATCGCAATCAGGTGGCCGGTGACGAAAACAACGCGGCCCCAGGCCTGCTCGGCGGTTTGTCCGGTGGATTCCCGACCGGCGCGAAGTGCCCGGCGGTCTGCCCGGCCTGCCCGCCGGCGTCAAACATCAGCGGCGGCAAATGCCACACGGTCTGCTTCCAGTCGGATGAATACTTCCGCAACAAGTTCGAGTGTCTGGCTGGCAACACCTTCCTGTGCGGCTTCAACATCATTGTGCCGGGCGTAAATTTCAACCGTCCGGTCAATGTGTGCCGGTTCGATGACCAGGTGCTGTACGCGCTGAAAGGCGGCACCGTTTACGGCACCACGCCCAGAAATGATTACTGGCGCTTTGTGCAGCAGTATGTGGCGCTGCAGCTTGGGCTGGAACTGAGCGCCAGCGGCCCGGCCCAGGCCGATGCGCTGTGGGGCGTGATGAGCTGCTACAACCTGCCCGCCGGCACGCTGCCGGTGGCTCTCAGCAACGGCGTGACGATCTCTGCTGATTCAATGCTGAAGGATCTGTTTATGCAGGCGCAGTTCGCGCTGCGCGACAATCGCCAGGCTGATATGGCCAAACTCGGCAGGCTCTTTGAGGCGCTCAACGGCAACGCCTTCGGTTACTCAACCTGCAACAGCGCAGGCCAGTATAAATAATCAGCCTTCAAGGCAGGCTGACCTGAAACAACAGGCCGGGTTCCTGATTCGCAGGAACCCGGCCTGTTTTGTTTCGCGCACCAGTCGGCGGCGCCACACTCAGGATTGCGCGTGCAGCGATTT
>CAYWDW010000936.1:1583-2284 GCA_964457105.1 uncultured Heliobacteriaceae bacterium | reverse complement strand
CAAGCCACCGAGGGCACAGCGCAAAGCACTGGCTTGCTCTGTGCCCTCGGTGGCTGTTTATTTTGTAAACCAGATGGTGAAGCGGGTCGGCTCGCCCGGTTCGCTGTCGAGCGCGAAATCGAACTGGTGGCTGTCGAGAATCTCCTGCACCATCGTCAGGCCGATGCCCTGGCCGTTTTCCTTCGTGCTGAAAAACGGCGTGAACAAATGTCCCTGGGCCTCGGCGCTCAGCCCGCAGCCGGTGTCTTCAATCGTCACAAAACTTCTGCCGCTCTGAGTGCCCAGCCGCACCGTGATGCGGCCATCCTCGCCAATCGCTTCGACCGCGTTCTTGCAGATGTTGACGAAGACCTGTTCCATCTGCACGCGATCCATCAGCATCAGGCCTGGCGCAGCGGTCACGTCCCAGTGCCATTCAATGCGCCGCCGGTCGCATTCTGATTTGAGCAGCCACGCCGTATTTTCGAGCAGCCGCTGCACGTCGCACGTCTGCAACCGGGGCGCAGGCAGGCGCGCCACATCGGCAAAGCTGCGCATAAAGGCATTCAACTGATCGGTGCGCGAAATGACGACGCCGAGCGCTGTTTCAAAATCGGGCCGGTCTTCAGTGCTGATCTGACTGCTGTAATGCAGGCACGAATGGAGCAGGGAATTCGACGCGCCGACGGTGTTGTTGACTTCGTGCGACATCAGGCGAATCA
>CAYWDW010000936.1:0-1573 GCA_964457105.1 uncultured Heliobacteriaceae bacterium | reverse complement strand
CTTTTCCGACTGCCGCAACTCTTCAGTCAGTTCTTCGAGCAGCAGAAAGTCACGCGGGAAACCGCGATCAGGAAACTGCGAACGGTGACATTTGACGCGGCGGCGACCGAGCAGGTGAATCACTTTCGATTCGCCCGTTTCAAGGCGGCTGAGTTCATCCGTGAACGTCGTGTGCAGTGCTGACAGCCTTTGGCCGATGAGTTCACTGTCCGGCGCCTGACGCAGCGTCTCCAGCATGCGCGCGGCGCTCGGATTGAGCATGGCAATGCGATCATCGAAATCCAGCGTCACAATGCCCGCCGGTGAAGCCGTCAGAATGCGGTCCAGAAAGTAATTCTGTTCCTGCAGTTTCGTGCGCTCCTCGCGCAGGTGATCAATCATCCGGTTATAAATGGCGACAAGCTGATCCATCTCCGGCTGCCCGACTTCGACAAAGCGCGCCGTGAAATCGCCGTCGTTGATGAACTGCGCTCCGGTGTTGATCAGCTCGAGCGTGCCGAACAAATCGCGGATGAGTTTGATGCCGACGGCGAGCGACACGACAAACGCCGCTTCAAAGGCGAGCAGCCACAGACTACGCTGCCGAAGCAGGTACACGGCAGTCAGCGCAAACAGCAGATGCGTGACGACAAGATACAGAATGAATCTGGCGCGCAGGCTCATAGGCGAATGACATTGAGTCAGGCAATAGAAAAGCAGGAAGAGAGATGACCGCAACATTCGGAAATCACGGAACAGACGGAAGCAACGCTGCACAGCGTCAGAAACTTTCCGTGATTTCCGTTAAAGAAAGGTGACTGCCGGCAGGATCGCCGGATCAATTCTTTTCCGCTGCCTTTGGTGACGCTGAAGGCGCAGCCGCAGGCGCTGGGGCAGGTTCGTTGATGGCGTCAGGCAGCTTGAAACTCATCTCTTCGAGTTCGTCCTTGCGGATGCGATAAACGGGAGCGCGGCCTTCAACGCTGACATAAGCCTTGTCGTCATCCGCCGCCGAAACTTTCATCTTCGTGGTCCTGCCGTCTTTGGTCGTGAGCTGAATTTCAACGGCTGGCCTGGCCAGCTTCGCTTTGATTTCAGCGGAAGGCTGGTCAATGATCTCCTGCGCGACGATGCCGAGCCACGCGGCCAGCGCGCGCGATTCGTTCAGTGCCTGATCTTTCTTTGCGGCGGGTTCCTTCACCAGCCACTTGCCGTCAGCGCCTTTTTCGGCCACAAGGGTGACGTTCGGGTTTTTGATGCTGAACTTCGTCAGATCATCCGCCGTGACCCTGAGAATCTTTTTCTCGCGCCAGTCATTGAAGCTCTTCTGCGCCGTCATCAGCATCGGCACAGCGATCTGTCCGACCTCAGTCATCTGATCAATCAGCACGTAAACATTCGATCCGGTGAAATCCTTTTCGCCAAACCGCACGCGATGCGTTTCGCCGCTTTTAGTTTTGAATTCGACTGAAGTCTGTGGCTCAGCCAGGCCGAATTCCTTCAGGTTTTCGGGCGTGGCCTTTCTGGTCTCCTGTAATTTCAGCCCGGCGAAATCAGCAACCATCTGCGTCAGGGCGTTCGGATCGGCGTCTGT
>CAYWDW010000935.1:0-2286 GCA_964457105.1 uncultured Heliobacteriaceae bacterium | reverse complement strand
CAATCAGAATGTCGGCGTGGTATGAATCAACTGCGGTAACGATGTGGCCGTTGGTGATCAGTGTTCGCATAAGTTTATCCCTGTGGCTGATTGAGTTGGGCCAGTAATTCAGAAGGCGAAAGAATCTGAATGGAAGCATCCGTGAATCCGCGCTTGTCCCGTGTCAGGATGGCATCGAGACTGGCGAGTGTGGCGCAGGAAATTTGCAGGTTGTCTTCGAAATCACCCCCGGATAAATCTGTGGCATACTCCAGCGCCTGACGATCAACAACACAAATTGCAAATGCGTCCAGACAGATGCGCACTGCCTCGCGTGCAGCGTCCAGTCCCTTCTGTTTGCGCGCGATATAAAAGATGTCGGTGAGTGTCGAGGCAGTCAGGCAGCCCATGATTTTTCCATCATCACTGGCCTGCCAGCAGGCGGCTGCGTCTGTGCCCCAGGGCGAGCGATTCAGCAGAACATCCAGCACAACATTGGTATCGAAAAGCGCCCGGATCATCTGTATTTCTCCACCCGATGCTCATCCAGCCATTGTTTTATTTCAGCGTCAGTCGGAGCAGGCTGATCTGTCGCCAGCAATCCCAGAGCCTGGCTGAGTGTTGAGCGAGGCGATCCCGGTGGTTCGATTCTCCGGTCGATTGTTTCCAGCACATCCTGCACCAGGGCGATGCGCTGCTCGAAAGGCCACTGACGCACGATCTTCAGGACGCCATCGTAAGCGGTATTCTCCGTCTGATTCATCACTGCATCCTCCAGTCTGGAATTATCAAACAGTCGCCAATGCTTCATCCAGCGCCGTCACCAGTTCATCCATCTGATCCTTTGTCGCAATCAGCGGCGGGCCAAGCCTGATGACGTTGCCGTACAAACCGCCCTTGCCGATCAGGACGCCGCGTTTTTTCGTTTCGTCAAAGACCTTCAGCACGGCCTGCGGGTGCGGCTCTTTGGTTTTGCGATCCTTCACGAATTCGAGGCCCTGCATCAGTCCCATGCCGCGCACATCGCCGATGCAGTCATATTTTTCAGACAGGCCCATCAGCTTTTCGCGCAGGTAATCGCCGACGACTCTGGCGTTGTGCGCGAGGTTTTCGGTTTCGATCACTTCAATCGTGGCCAGCGCGGCGCGCGATGAAATCGGATTGCCGCCGAATGTGGCGAACGTCAGCCCCGGCACGGCATCGGCAATCTCCTTGCGCGCAATCGTCCAGCCAATCGGAGTTCCGTTCGCCATCCCTTTGGCTGAAGTCATAATGTCCGGCTCAACGTCCCAATGCTCAATGCCGAACCATTTGTCGCCGGTGCGGCCCCAGCCGGTCTGCACTTCATCGGCGATGAAGACGCCGCCGTATTGCCGCACGATGGCGACGGCTTCTTTGAAATATTCTTTTGGCGGAACGATGAACCCGCCTGAACCGAGAATCGGCTCAGCCATCAGAGCCGCGACTTTGCCCGAAGTCGAAGTCTCAATCAGTTCCTTCATATCCTTCGCGCAGGCCAGGTCGCATTCGGGATAGGTCAGCTTGAACGGGCAGCGATAACAATAAGGCGCGGGAGCCTGTAGATAACCGGGCACCTGCGGCGGCAGAATGCGCCACGCGCCCTGGCCCGCTGAAGACTGCGCGGCGGCGGTGCGCCCGCTGTAACTGTGGCGCAGCGTGATAATCTCTGCGCGCCCGGTGTAAAGCTTCGCGGCCATCGTCGCGGTCTCATCGGCTTCGGTGCCGCTGCTGGTGAAAAAGCTTTTCTCAAGTTTGCCCGGCGTGATCTCGGCCAGCTTTGCGGCCAGTTCCGACAGCGGTCGGCTGGCATACAGCGTTGAGGTGTGGCTGACCTTGCGGACCTGATCAATGATGGCTTCGATGACGTGCGGGTTGGCGTGGCCGACGCTCGTCGTCAGCACGCCGCCAAAACAGTCGAGATATTTCTGGCCGCTTTCATCCCAGATGTACATGCCCTCGCCGTGATCGAGCGCGAGCGGCTCCTGGTAATACATCGTGACGGCAGGAAAGAGATAGTCTTTGTGTTTCTGAATCGTATCGGGCAGCGTCTGTTTTGAATCAGTCATGAACGATGGCTCCCTTTCATTAACGAGGCTTGTGGATTTAGTCTTGCAGCGCGCGCATTATGTCACTCTGAATCGCACCACTCAACATTGATGGGTACGGTACCGCGCGCGTCAGCAAGCGGGTGACAGGCGCCCCCCCCGCGTGCGGGCGCCCGCGGGGCCCGACCCCCCCGGGGTTTGTGGACCAAGGCGGGTTACATGTTGCCAAAAACCAATGCCG
>CAYWDW010000934.1:0-2287 GCA_964457105.1 uncultured Heliobacteriaceae bacterium | reverse complement strand
GCCTGGTGCCGAGCCGCTCGGAGTCGTTCGGCCGCGTCGCCCACGAGGCCTCTGGTCAACGGACGCTGATAGCGCCAGATCAGTCGTCCGCTGCGCGCATCGAGCGCATAAGCCTGATTCGCGGCGGTCACGTACATCACGCCGTCCACGACCACCGGCGTGACTTCCAGCCGCCGCGCATTCGGGATCGTAAATATCCATTTGGGAGCTAACTGCGCGACGTTGCCCTGATGAATCTGGCGCAGCGGGCTGTGCCGGTTGCCGCTCAGTTCGCCGTGATAACTGGGCCAGTTGCCCGGCTTCGGCGCGGCGATTTCGGCAAAGGGAACCCCGCCTTCACTGATGGCTGGTGAAGTGTTGGGAGCCGCGCCGACATTCGTTGCCGCACCCGTCAATCTGCTCAGCCAGGCCAGCAGGTTGCGGAACTCTTCCGGCGTCGCCTTCACTTCCGGCATCAGCGATACGCTTTCGCGGGTCAGCCGAGCTATCTCTTGCTGCTGGTAGAAGTGAAATTTGCCGTCGAAGCTCTGAAGTTGCAGATCAAAGTTGCTTTCGTTTCTGGCAAAGCCGCGCACGGTCCGTCCGTCTTTCAATTGAACTGAGACAGTGCCAAACCCCTGAGCCAGCCGCGCGCTCGGCGTGCGCAGCGACTCCCCAATTTCGGCCAGCGTCCGTTTCACGCCAATGTCGGACAGGTCGGGGCCGCGCAATGCGCCGCGCCCTTTGACCATATGGCAGGAAGCACAATTGCCTTTGCCGAAAAAGAAAGCTTCTCCCGCCGCCACGTCGCCTGCCAGCGCGTTTTCAATCGCCGGAGCGGAAAGAAATCGCACAAAGGCGATCAGTTCCCGCAGTTCCTTTTCGGGAAGTTGAAAGGCAGGCATGCCGCCCGCCGGAATTCCCTTGTGAATCAATTCAGCCAGGTCTGCGGCGCTGCGCATTCGGGCATTGCGGGTCGAGACCACGTCGGGGCCGCGCTCCCCGCCCTTCCCGTCTGCGCCGTGACAGGCGGCACAGTACGATTCAAAGTGCTGCCTGCCCGACTCGATTGCCTGCGGGTCAACGACTCCGGGACTTTGCGCGGCCACCTGCTGCTCAGCAGGCGCAAGCTGAATCAGAAATGCGGCGGCAGCCAGCAGCCAGATCAGCGTGATGATAGTCTTCCTCTTCATCGTGACGTGCCTGACCTCACGCAAAACCCAAATCGAAGCTGGAAACTTTGAGACAGGATGGACAGGATTTTTTTTCAGAGCGTATTTTAGAAGTCCCTGCGTGGACAATGGCATTGAATTAAGCATCGGAGCGCGGGCAGCCTGCCCGCTCCTGGGCGGGGCCACCAAAGATCCGGGCGGGGGGGGCGCCCGCCCGCCGGGGGGTCCCCCCCTCCGGGGGGGGGCCGGGCCCCCCCCGCTCCAGGGGACGGCCCCTTTTTCCTTAATTCAATGCCATTGCCCTGAAAGGGCTTGGATCATTACTTCTAAAACACATTCTCAGGATGAACAGGATTCCAGCCTGATCGGAACACTTCAGGTGCTGATACTCCTGTAAATCCGGCTGGAAATCCTGTTCATCCTGTCGAAAAAAGATGGCTCAATGTCACCTGCTCTGATTGAGCCTGACACACAGTCTGCTCATCGAATGCCGGATCCCGCGCTGCGCGTCGCGCCCGGCTTGCCCGCTTCGACCTGTTTGAGCAGTTCACGCACCGCCGTATCGAGCTGACTGTCTTTGCCGGTATAAGTTTCGCCGACGGGGCGCGTGACGGGCACATCCACCGGGCGCGGATTCAATTCCATGTCCACGCCTTCGTTGGTGGTGATTCTGGTGCTCGGCATGCGGATGTTCGTGCCGTCAATCAGCGTCTGCGCGCCGGTGAAGATGATCCAGCCGGCGGTTGGTTCGCCGACGACTTTGCCGAGCTTGAGCGTGCGGTAGCCTTCGGTGAAATCTTCGGCGTCCGAAAGCGAATGCTGATTGGTGACGAGGATCGTCGGCAGTTCCAGCGAACGCTGGCCGAGCGAAGTGCGCGCCGGGCCGGCAGGCAATCCGCGCGGCGTCATCGTCAGATAACCGCGCCGCGCCAGCACGTCAATCGCGTAAACGTTGACGAAGCCGCCGTTGTTGTAACGCACGTCCACGACCACGCCGTCTTTGGCGCGGTTGTCGGCGTCGAGGTCGAGATAAAGCTGCCGCAGCGAGCCTTCAGACATATCGCGGATGTGAACGTAACCAAGTTTGCCGCCGCTCGCTTTTTCGACGTAGGCGCGATTGGCTTCGACCCAGTTGC
>CAYWDW010000933.1:0-2294 GCA_964457105.1 uncultured Heliobacteriaceae bacterium | reverse complement strand
GTGTCTCCCCTTTTCCCCCGTGGTTCGGTAGTTTTGTTTCATCCCTGATCCTAACGTTCGCCGACAAAGTAATACCGAGTTATCAGAATGGCTGTTCCTGTCCGGGCAGCCATTTCTGTTGACGACCGCCGAAACATCCTCACAGATGCTGGTCAGGTTTTCGGCAGGTTCAGATCAGGCTTAACCCTGATGCCACAACCGCTGACTGACCCCGCAGTCGGTGTGAACGGACAGCTTCTGATTGCCCCAGACTGCAAATCCGGCCCCCGAAGCTTCAGGTTTTGCACTTCGATTCAAAACTGAACAACGTCTGGCTGCGAGCTTTGGTCCTGCTGTGTCTGCTGGCAGGCTGCGGCTGGCTCACGCTGCTGGTGGCTTCGCAGTTTGTCGTGCGGTCACTGTCTGACTGGCGGGTGCTGGTCAGCGAGCAGGCGCTCGCGCTGGCGGTTGCGTCGTTCCCCGATTCGGCGCTGCTCAATGCGCGCCTGAGCGAAGTAGAACTGTCGGCCCTCGAAGACCGCGAAGCGGCCATCAGTCGCGCTGATCTGCACGCGGCCCGCGCCGTTGCCGCCTCGCCGTTCGATTATCGCTACCGCGTGTTGCGGGCCTCGGCCAGAGAATCGCTTGGTGATCGCAGCGGTGCCGAAGCCGCTTTACGCGAAGCTGTCCGGCTGGCTCCGGGCAACGCGGATGTGCGCTGGCGGCTGGCCAACCTGCTGGTCAGAGCCGGAAAGATCGAAGCCGCTGCCACAGAGTTTCAGACCGCCGTCACCGCGCAGCCTGAACGCCTGCCGGGCGCGCTCGAACTGATCTGGAATGTCTCAAACGGCGATCAGAAAATGATTGCCGCGACGGCAGGCGCTGAGCCGGTCGCGCAACTGACGCTGGCGCAGTTCCTGCTGCACAAGTCACAGCCCGCCGCAGCCATCAATACTTTCAGGCAGCTCAGCCGCGAATCGCGTCTGACGGCTCAGACCGCAGCGCCGAGCGCGGCATTCATCAGCGCGCTGCTGACGGCAGGCCTGGTTGACGAAGCCTGGCGCGAATGGCGCGAAACGCTGGCATTCAGCACTGAACAACTGCTCGCCGATGGCGACTTTGAAGCTGACATTCCGCAGGGCTTCACGCAGTTTGCCTGGCAGTTTGGCCAAAGCGATCAGGCCCGCATCCGGGTCATTGAATCCGCCTCGGACGCGACCGGCAGCACGCACAGTGGCCGTCGCGCGCTGCGCATTGATTTCACCGGGCGCAATTCAACGACTCTCAATGACGAAATCAGGCACCCGTTCGTCGTCGCGCCTGGGGCGACTTACCGCGTGGAATGTTTCGTCAGAACAAAGGATCTGGTGACGCCCGAAGGCCCGCGAATCGCGGTCATCAGCGGTCAGCACGTTGTTGCCGAGTCAGCGCCGGTGACGGACGGCAGCAGCGACTGGCAGAAACTTTCATTTGATTTCACCGCGCCAGTCGGCGCCAGGCTGCTGCACCTGACCGTGCGTCGTCAGCCGAAATTCGGTTACGACGATCCGACACGCGGCGCAGTCTGGCTTGATGATTTCAGCGTCTCCGCCACAAAACGCGATGCCGTTAACTGAAAAGTTCGGGCACAAACTGGATTCAGTCATTGCCGTCGGGCTGGTGGTGGCAGTGGTTTTCACGGCGCTCGCTCACGGTGCGGTTGAACCCTGGTCAGTGGCGGTCTTTGAAATGCTGGTGATTGCGCTGCTGCTGCTCTGGGGCATCAGCATTGTGGTGACGGGAAGGTTGCGAATTCACCTGCCGGCGACGGTCTGGCCGCTGCTGGCCCTGCTGGCGCTGGGGCTGACGCAAAGCGTCGTAGTCAGGGATGCGGCAGGTGCGCGGCTGAGCCTGTCGAAAGATGTCGAAGCCACGCGGATGGTCGTGCTGCTGCTGTTTTGCCTGATTGCGGCGTGCGTGATTGCGGTGAATTTTTTCAACCGGCGCGAGCGGCTGAAGGCGCTGCTCAACTTTCTGGTGATTTACGGGCTGGCGCTGGCGGTTTTCGGGCTGATTCAGCATTTTGCCTGGAACGGAAAGCTGTACTGGCTGCGCCCGCTCACCGTGGCCGCGTCGTCGCCGTTCGGGCCGTTTGTGAATCACAACCATTTTGCAGGTTATCTTGAAATGCTCGCGCCCCTGCCGGTCGCCCTGATCGTGACCGGCGCAGTCAGTCGCGGCAGACGGCTGTTTTATTTATTTGCGGCGGCGATGATGGGCCTTGCGGTCGTGGCTTCGCTGTCGCGCGCCGGGATGCTCAGCCTGGGAGCCGCGAT
>CAYWDW010000932.1:0-2303 GCA_964457105.1 uncultured Heliobacteriaceae bacterium | reverse complement strand
TTGCTTACAACTACGATTTCGGCGCGGTGACGCGAACAGTTGACCCGAAGGAAGACGCGGCGCACGGCGCGAATCCGACCACGATGGCCGTCAGCACTTACGACAGCAAAGGCCGCCCTGAGAAATCGCTGATCTGGAAGGACGGGGCAAAATACTCGCAGACCCGCTATGCCTATGCGACTGACCACAATTCGACGCAGCAGTGGACGACGGTCAACAGCCTGAGCGAGGAAACCTTTGTGCTGAGCCTGCTCGACGGCGCAGGCCGCGAACGAATCACGATCAGCGAACATCCGGGCAGCGCGGGCGGGCTGAAGTCGCAGTATGTGGTCTATGACCTGCTGGGCGAGGTCAGTGAACAGTCGCGCCCGACCGAGATTGACGGTTACTGGGCGCCGTCAGGTGATGATGTGCGAGTGTGCAATGGCACAGTTTGTACCGGGGGCTACATTGTGACCCTGCAGACTTACGACTGGAAGAGCCGCCCGCTGGTGACGACGTTCCCGGACGAGGATGCGGATCCGAACAATAATCCGAAAAGACAGATTGAATACACCGGCTGCGGCTGCGCAGGAGGCGACACCATCACTACGACGGATGAAGTCGGGCGCAAACAGAAAACTTATCGGGATGTCTTCGGGAGAGTCTTCAAAACCGAGGCGCTCAAAAATGGTGTGGTTGAGACCACAGCCCTGACGACCTGGAATGTTCCTGACCAGACAACGGAGCAGAAACAAACCGCGGCCATCGGCGGAGCGACGCTGACGGCGACCTTTGACTACGACGGCTACGGCAGGCTCTGGCAGCGCAGGCTGCCGATTGAAGGGCCGGGTTCTTTGGGCACACGCCTGACTTACCACGACGATGATTCGATCAACACGGTAACTGACCCGCGCGGCGTTATCGCCACTTACACCTGGAATGCGCGGGGGCTGACGCAGAACGTTACTTTCAATACAGGCGGCAATCAGGCTATCGCTCCTTTCGGACCGCTCAGCTTCACTTACGATGAAAATGGGAATCGCCTGACGATGAACGATGGGGCGGGCAGCACGACTTATCATTATGACGCCCTCTCACAGATTGATTGGGAGAAGCGGCATTTCAACGGCCTGACGCCGGATTTCTATCTCTATTACAAGTACAATCTGGTCGGACAGGTAAAGGAGATCAAGGATCACTTCAGCGATGTCACATACTATAATTACGACAAAACCGGGCAGGTCAGCAGCATCACAGGGGCAGACCTGAGCCGCGGCGAGCAGTATCAGTACACTTCGACGCTGAGCAATTCGCGCATCAGGTATCGCGCCTGGGGCGGAGTCAAAGAACTGACTTACGGCAATAACCTCCGCAGCTCTCTCGGCTACGACCTGCGCCAGCGCCTCACGAGTTTTGAAGCGACCGGCAAGGTGCAGGGGCCGGATGACCCGGATCCGTCGCCGCTGGCGATGAAGACGGAACAGGAATATTACGCCGACGGCCAATTGCGCTATGTCAGGGATCACAAGGACGGGCGATTTGACCGCGCGTACCAGTGGGATCACCTCGGCAGGCTGGCAGAGGCTTATTCCGGCGATGAGGCGGATGTCTTCGCCGGCAAGCCGCCAGGCTCCATTCCGGGGCCGTACCGGCAGTCTTATCAGCACGATGTCTTCGGTCATCTGACGAACCGCGCGACGCGGTACTGGAGCGCGGATCACACGCTGACCGCGACTTATGACCCGGTGAGCGGGCGCAACCAGAACCCGGGCTGGCAGTATGATGAAGCCGGGCAGGTCATTCAGGACGAGAATCTGAAGTATTTCTATAACGCCGCCGGGCTGAACTGGCAGGCGCAGAACCTGGCGGGAGCCGTGCAGGCGACGCGGGAATATGATGGTGATGGCGCCGTCGTCAAATGGCAGGGAACGTACTATCTGAACTCAACCGTGCTGGGTGGCCTGCCGATCACTGAAATTGGAGTGCTGCCCAATGCAACGCCAGTCAAGTATCACAGCAACATTTATCTGGGGAGCGCGCGGATTGCGCAGTTGAAAGATGGCACTTCATACCTGAGTCCGCCCGACAAGTGGGTGGTCTGGGATCACGTCAACCCGGTGACTGGCAGTAATGGCCGGTCATATGAATCGGCCTGGTATTACAAGGAAGCAGAGCCTGACCCGATGGGGATCAACGTCGGGTTTGACGATCCGTTCGTGCCGCCCGACCCGCCGCCTGACCCCAATGCCGAGCCGGGAATCCCGGCCCTGCTGCGCGGCCCCGGCGAGACCGGCAGGAAGTGCAGCCTCGACGGAATCATT
>CAYWDW010000931.1:0-2303 GCA_964457105.1 uncultured Heliobacteriaceae bacterium | reverse complement strand
CGAAGTCTTTGTCGGCAAAGTCTCGGCGCTGCGGCTGACGCTTGAGGCGGGCAACGTCACCGAGGTGATCGAAGTCTCGGCAGACACGGCGACGGTTGACACCACCAGCACGGCCATTGGCTCGAATCTCAACGATCAGCTTTACCAGAATCTGCCGCTGCAGCGCAGCGTGACGAGCCTGTTTTATCTGGCTCCGGGCGCGACTGACAGCCTGCTTGGCGGGGCGGCGAATCCTTCGATCTCCGGCGGGTCCGCGCTCGACAATCTTTACATTGCCGATGGCGTCAACATCACTGATTCAGCCTTCGGCGGACTCGGCGTCTTTTCGCGTTCATACGGCACGCTCGGCGTGGGCATCAACACTTCCTACATCAAGGAAGTGCAGGTCAAGACCGGCGGCTTCGAGCCGCAGTACGGACAATCGCAGGGCGGCATCGTCAACATCATTACCAAATCGGGCACGAACGAATATCACGGTTCGATCTATGGCTACGCTGCGCCGAAATCGTTTGAAGCCGCACGCCGGCAGCCCGATGACCTGCGCATCAACAAATACGGCAAGCTGCTGCACGATGAAAACTATGATGCCGGCGCAGACTTCGGCGGGCCGGTGCCGGGTCTGAAGGACAAAATGTTTTTCTTCGGCTCATTCAATCCGACCTTGCGGCGCGAACTCGTGCGCGGCGCTGACGGATCGGGGCTGCAAACGCTGCTCGGCGATACGACGCGCCGTTACCGCACGCTCAATTACGCCTTCAAGCTCGATTACAACCTGCGCCCGACGCATCAGTTCAACTTCTCGATTTTCGGTGATCCGACCGAAACCAACGTCGCGCCGTTCAGAACGGTGAATATTGATAACCTGACATCGAACAGCAAACTCGAACTCGGCACGCGCAACATTGCGGCGCGCTACAACGGCTCGCTCAGCCCGACGTGGACGGTGAGCAGTTCATTCAGCGTGGGCCGCAACACGTTTGATGAAACCGGATTTGCCAATTTCAACCGGATCATTGACCGCACCAATCCGGTGCGCGGCAACTTCACGGCCATCGGGCTGGGGTTCCTCGAACCGACCGAAAGCAACACCTACCGCGCCACGTTCGACACGGCGAAGCAGTTTTCATTTGCCGGGACGCACACGGTCGGACTCGGCTATCAGTTTCAGCGTTCGCTTTATTCAGGCACGCGCGACCGCAGCGGGCCGAAGTATGCGATTCCGGCGACCAATGCTGACGGCACTTCGATTGTCGCGCTCGGCGGCAGCCTGGCGGCGGCGGCCATCGGGCAGCAGGTCAATGCCGACTGGTCGCTGCGCACGGCAGGCGCGGGTTGCACGCTCTGCCCGCTGATGAATGTGCCGGGCGTGGGCGATGTCAGGGTTTACCTGCGGCAGGATCGCGGCGAATTCGGGCAGACTTCGTTCGACACGAATGGCAATTATCACGCGGCCTATTTGCAGGACACGTGGAAGGTGACGCGCTTCGTGACCGTGCTGGCCGGACTGCGGCACGAACAGGAGCGCGTGACTGGCAGCAAAGGGCTGGATGGCAACCGGCTGGCTTACAGCTTCACCGGGCAGTGGGCGCCGCGCCTGGGCGTGACGGTTGATCCGTTCGGCAAAGGCACGACGAAGCTTTATTACAACTTCGGTCGCTTCTTTGAATTTCTGCCGCTCGATATGGCCGAGCGGTCGCTGTCAACCGAACTTGATTTCAGAAGCGGTCGCTTTGCGCCTGACTACATTATTGATGCAAGCGGCAACCGGCGCGTGAAGCTCAACGAATTCGGCACGGTGACGCCGGTCGTTGATGCCGCGCATTTGCTGACGGGCGCGGCGAATGGCACGGGCGCCGGGCTGACGCTTTCGGCTCCGGCGACGAACCCGATTCTGCCGGGCACGAAGCTCGGTTATGCCGATGAACATGTCTTCGGTTTCGAGCAGCAGTTGCCGGGCAATATGGTGGTGTCGGTGCGTTACCTTGATCGTCGTCTGCAACGCATTATCGAAGACGCTGCGCTGGTCTCGCTTGAATCAGCGGCGCTTTTTGGCCAGGCCTATTTCATCGGCAACATCAGCTCGAAACTCGATGCCGCCGTCAATCCGATTGGATTCAAATACACCGGCTCAGTGCTGCCGTCGCAGTGCGATCCGACGCTGGATGTTCAGGGCGTGACCGACCTGTTTGGCAACAGTCTGGGCAACATCTGTTACGCGGCGCTGGGCAAAAACGGTCAGCCGGCGGGTAACATCGGGCCTGACGGCGTGCCGGATGGTTTCCCCGATCCGGTGCACAAATACC
>CAYWDW010000930.1:0-2305 GCA_964457105.1 uncultured Heliobacteriaceae bacterium | reverse complement strand
CAGGCGCACGGTCCGCATCGCTTCCAGCGTGCTCTTGGCCAGAGACCTTGTTCTTTTCAAGCAGATGCTTGCCAAGAGCACGCTGGAAGCGATGCGGACCCAGGCACGGCGCTCAAGCACATACCTTGCCTTAATCGCATTGCGCGACCGCTCCCGGCACCGTTTCGCTCCGTTGAGCCTCAAGGTTGAGGAGGCCACCGGCCCGATGAATCGCCAGGCCGACTCCCGCTCCCAAACCAGCCTTTTCTTTTTACTTGCCGTTGCTGACGCTTTCGCTCGCCAGCACGTCGTAGTTGTAATTGATGAGCATCCGCTTCGGCTGTTTGGGCAGCATGACCTGGAATTCTTTTGTCGCGGCACTGCCGATGGCTGTCACGGTGCCCAGTCGGATGATGTTGCCGTCAAAGTCAGCATACAGCGGCACCGGCATCGCAAAATTCGCTGACACATCGCTCTGCGTCAGCGTGCCTTTGAGCAGGCATTTGCCGTCGCCCTGCGGCGTCAGGCTGTAATCAAGCCGGTAACGCGGAATTTCACGGCCATAGACCCATTGCAGAAAGAACCAGTCCATCCGTTTGTTCCCGGCCAGATCCATCGCCGGCGTCAGATGCTTTTCCACCACCTGCTTGAAGCTTTCAGTCGAAGCGTTCTGGTTGTAATGCGTTTTGACGAAATCCTGCATCATGGCGATAAACGCCTTGTCGCCCGTCTCGCGGTTCCACATCATCTGCCGCAGCATGTGCAGCACGTAACCGCCCTTGTTATAAGCCAGCCGCTGATAGGCTCCGGGATATTTGTAATTGCTCGCGCGATAGCCCAGCCACAGCGGAGCGACATCGGTGGCGCGCAGGTTGAATTCATTTTTCTGCACGATGCCTTCCTGCGCGTGCTTCCAGTATTTCAGATATTTGTCCGACTTCGGCTCAGTGACCTGCAAATACAGCCCGGCGGAAAAGAAAGCAAAACCTTCTGACAGCCACTGATCGTGATAAGACGACCAGCCGACGATGTGGCCCCACCACTGATGCGAAACTTCGTGCGCGTTGACCTCATCAATGAATTCATTGAGGCTCGCGTTGATGCTGCCCATCAGCAGATAACGCTGCGTCGAATCAAGGTAAGCAATCAGCGGCAGGTAGACCAGCGATGGCCACGACTGGCCGAAATTCGCCTGCGGCTGCTGGGTAATCGCCACGCGGCCATAGGGCAGCGGGCCGAAATATCTGGTAAAGATGCGCATTGAATTCTGCGCTTCAACCAGGCTGTTGCCGATCAGCCGCGACGGAGCCATCGCGCCAATCCCCGTGTGGCGCAATCCGTCAGGCATCTCAGACACGGCGTAACCTTCGATCTGATATCTGGTGTCGGCGTCGGTGATTTCCTGCTTCTTGAAGCTGCCGTAATTGAACCCGGCCACTGCCAGCGGCGTCTCCGACACCCACTGCGAAGCGGCATAATCGCCATCCGGCCATTCCTTCACCCGCTTGCCGACGCTGACGAGCGTATATTTTTTCGGCACCTTGAAAGTCAGATCAAAGGTGGCGCGATCCTTGAATGAATTGACGCTCGGATACCAACTCGTGCGCGCCAGCACCGCAAAATTACCGCCCCCGGCATCTATCAGCACCTTGTCACCCTGATAATCAATCGTGATTTTGTACTTCCGGCCTTTGACGAGCGGCTCCGGCAGAATGGCATAAAACGCGCCGTCCTTCTTCTCGTCCTCCTGAATGAAATCGGTTTCGCGGCCACCGAGACTCACCTTTGAAACGCGCAGTTCCGGCAGCAGTCCGAAACTCAGCACCCGCTCACCGTCAATCAGCGGGACGAACGTGATTTCAGCCGTCGCCGCCAGCTTTTCGCCCTTGATGGCGTTGTCCAGCCGGTAATGCTCGACATCAATCACGCGCTTGTCCTCTTCAGAACTGGCCGTGCCGTTTTTGTATTCGTTGTCAAAGTGGCCTGAATAAAGCAGGCCCGCGTCCTTTGCCTGCCAGTCAGCATTGAGCAGCGCGACCTCTTCGCAATCGTGCGCGCCGTAAGGCCGGGCGTGAAAGCGCAGGTCGTTGTGCTTTTTGCCAAAGAGGTAAGCATTGAATGACGGCACCCGTTTCTGGTTATAAAGGTCAGTCAGAATCTCGGCTTCGATGTTCTCGCCGCTGCCTCGTTCGCGGTTTCGCATCCGGTTCTGAAAATCCTTGAGCGTATCCAGCGCCTGGCCATCAGCCGTGCCGGCGGCCTGCCCCTGCTTTTTGATTTCATTGTAAGTGTCGTCAGAAAAGACCAGCACTGCGCGCGCAAACGG
>CAYWDW010000929.1:0-2324 GCA_964457105.1 uncultured Heliobacteriaceae bacterium | reverse complement strand
GCGACTGGCTCATCAGTCAGCCGCTTGCTGACGCGCGCGGTACTGGACCAATGTCGCAAAAGCAGCAATGATCCGGGCCGGATGAGCGGGATCTGCTCCGGCCCCCAACCCTTTTTCGATTATGCTCAGAACATATCTTGGCAAACATCCGCAGGTTGCGCCGGGCTGCTTCATCGAAGCCTCAGCGCAGGTCATCGGTGATGTCTCCATCGGCGAGCATTCATCGGTCTGGTTCAATGCCGTCGTGCGCGGCGATGTCAACCGCATCGTCATCGGGCACCACACCAACATTCAGGACCTGTGCGTCGTGCACGTCACAAAGGACCTGCACGAAACGCACATCGGCAATTACGTCACGTTCGGTCACGGCGCCATCGTGCATGGCTGCACGATTGAGGATCACTGCCTGATCGGCATCGGCGCAAAGGTGATGGACGGCGCGGTAATCGGCGCTGAATCAATCGTCGCGGCGGGCGCGCTGGTGCCGCCGGGGATGCAGGTTCCTCCGCGTTCGCTCGTCATCGGCATGCCTGCAAAGGTCAAACGGCAGATCACTGATGATGAAGTCGGGTTCATCAATCAGCACTGGAAGAATTATCACGAACTGAAGGAGATTTATCTGAGCGATGTGCCGCAGTTGTAAGGCGGCTGTCATTCGCTGCGCACCAGGCGGGCCGGATCAAGCATTTGCAGCAATGCGGCGGCGGCTGATTCCAGCGCGACGGCGTCCTTTGATTCGAGCGTCAGCTTGACGCGATATTCGGGCGAGGCGAAATGCGGATAAGAACCAATCATCACGAGCGGGTGCTGATCGGCCAGCGCCTGCAACCGTTCGGCAAAATCGAATTCATCTTCGTGCGTGAAAATCGCGCGGGCAAAAAAGGGCGTGGCACGAAAGCGTTCACGAATGGCGGTGAATTTCTTTCTGAACAGTTCCGGCACGCCGGGCAGAATGTAAATGTTTGCGCAGGCCAGCGTCGGCCAGCGCAGGTCGGGCGCTTCGAGCAGCGTTGATCCTTCCGGCACATCAGCCATCCGCAGGTGCGACTCTTCAGCGCGTTCACCGAAATATTTTCTGATCCGACTTTCCAGTTCGGGGTGCCGCACGACCGGGCGATTGAAGGCCTGGGCAATGCCCTTGATGGTCACGTCGTCATGCGTCGGGCCAACGCCGCCGGAAGTGAAGACGTAATCGAAGCGGGCCGCGAGATCGCGCGCCGCCGTTGCCACAGTTTCGATTTCGTCAGGGATCGTCAGAATGCAGCGCAGCGCCACGCCCAGGTCGCGCAGTTCGCCAGTCAGAAAGCGGGCGTTCTGTTCCTCAGTCTTGCCGCTGAGGATTTCATCTCCAATCACCAGAATGGCGGCAGTCGGCACGTTCATGGCCGCCATCATAGCGACTTGCCGCGCGGGCAGGCAACAGCAGAACGGGTGAGCCAAAGGCTGATTTTGCAGCCCTCGCTCACCCGTTCTTTTTTCTCCGACTCTGTCCTGGATTATTTCAGCAGTTTGTCGAGTTCCTGGCTGACTTCGCCGTAACCATCGGCCTGATCTGGGTCAAAGCCGACGTGTTTGTGCGCCACCTTGCCGTCGCGGTCAATGATGACGAGCGTCGGCAGGTTTTCAACGCCAAGCGCGCGGAAAGCCGCCTGGTCAGGATCGCGCAGCACCGGCAGCCTGAGGCCGTTCTTTGTGGCAAAGGCTTTCAGTTCGGCGTCGGTCGCCGCGTTGCGCGCGCCGGGTTTGGCCGCATTGATGCTGACCCAGTAAACATCCACTTTGCGCCCGGCGTAACGGTCAGCGAGCTTTTGCAGCGCGGGCAGTTCCTTTGCTGAAAGCGGCACCCAGGTTGCGCCAAAAGCCAGCACGACGACTCTGCCGCGCTGGTCAGCGAGATTAAAGCTTCCGCCATCTGCCGTGCGCAGCGTCACTGACGGAGTCTGCGCCAGCACGGTCAGGGCCACAGCCAGCGTGCAAGTCAGCGTAACGGCGAATCTGATTGTCTTTTTTCTGTTCATCGTTGTGATGCCCCGCGCACCTGGCGGGGAGTCTGATTGACATTGCCTCAGATGCGGAATTTAAGCAACTGGTTGTGGGCAGCGAATATTTCCGGCGCGCACTGATGTCCCCAACTCCTATCGGCGCCGTGCGTGCCGGCACGGCGCGGCAGGTTCTCAAACCTGGACGAGGGTCAGGACATCTTGTAGGTGGTAACCTGAAATCGCTGCGCACCCTCTTCGGTACTCCATTCGAGCCCAATTGGGAGGGGGCGATCTTGTTCTGGGAGGAGTGCAACTTGACTCCAGCAGCCATAGACGCCTCAC
>CAYWDW010000928.1:0-2329 GCA_964457105.1 uncultured Heliobacteriaceae bacterium | reverse complement strand
CCAACACCTTACCCGAAACCTCCCTCACCTTTTCAACTTTGACTTCGTACACCCAGGGTCTATGCATTCTCGGCTGTGGGTGATCCCGGCCTGGTCTTTCAAAGGAAAGTTGAGGAAAGGAAAATCGCTTCGCCTGATTTTCCTTTCCTCAATTTTCCTTTTTCTGCCACTTTTAGTTTTCACAGCCCATCCGGCGGGCGACAGGCCGAGAATGAATAGGCCCTGCCATTTTTCAGCTCAGCGCCATTTGATATTCGCGCCCTGCGCGCGGGGCTGGCACAGTTCGCAGATCAGCAGTTCAAGTTGCAGGCGCGGCGTGGCGAGCGAGCTTTTGAGCGCCACGTCAGTCCGGGCCAGGCGTTCGATGCCGCGCTGAATCGCTTCAGCCTCAGTCTTGCGCGCGCGTTCATTCAAACGCCCGACGACAAACGGCGGCAGCCCGACCGCTTTGGCAATTTCAGAATTGGGCGCATTCTGGCTCATCAGTTCCTTCGCCATCATGAGCTTGCGGTACTGGCTGGCAATCGCGCCCAGAATCATCAGCGACAGCGACTGCGGATTTTCTGACGTATTGGCGTAAAGATGATCGAGCAGTTCCAGCGCGCGTTTGCGCTGGCCGTCAAGAATCGCATCCGTCAGTTCAAAATTTGAATGCTCGCGTGTGTGCTGCACCAGTTCGTCAATTTCTTCGCGTCCGATGCGCCCCTGGCCACCCGCATAATTGATCAGCTTGTCGGCTTCAGCAGCCAGGCGGCGCAGCTCAGCGCCGACCATCCCTACCAGATAGGCGGCGGCTGACTGCTCGATAAAACAGCCGGCGCGGGCCACATAATCCACCACCCAGCGCGGCGCAGCTTCGCGGTCATCAAGCGTCTCAAACTTCACCACCTGACAACTCTTGCGCAGCATCGTCGCAATGTTGCGCCGGTTGTCCATCCCCGCGCTGACAAAGACGAGCGCCGTCGTCGGCACAGGATCGCGCAGGTAATCCTTCAACTGCTCAAGCTGTTTTTCATCATTGAGCGCTTCAAAGCCGGTCACGACCACCACGCGATGCGTTGAAATCATCGGATACTGCCGCGCAATGGCGAGCGCTTCATCCAGATTGCCGTGCGTGACTGAAATTGTTGTCACATTGAAATCGCGCACCGCCGCATCCACAGCCTGTTCGATCAGCCGGTTGAGCGCCTGCTCGCGCAGAAATGTTTCAGCGCCTTCGAGCAGATACAGCGGCGCAATCTGTCCGGCCTGAAGCTGACGGTGAAAATCGGATTGTGATTTGAGCGCGTCGCCGGAGTCAGCACGTTTCATGTCAGAATCCTTCGAGGATCGTCGTCAGCACGCTTTTGGCAAAGTCGCGGGCAATGCGATTGACTGCCGCGCCTTCTTCGTTGAAGAAGGTCTGCGGGTCGCCGCTGATTTCGTATTCGCCGCGAAAGACATAATTCTGATTGTCGAAAATCACCTTGTTCGTCGTCTGATCGCGCACCGCCAGGCTGGCGACGATGGTAATTTCAAAAATCCGCGCCCGCCCGAAATCATCAATCACCGCGCCACGACTGCTGTAAGACCTGATCGTGCCGGTCATCACCGCATCGGCCCCTTCAGCCGCGCTGACAACTTTCAGCGCCCGCGCGCGCCGCAACGTTTCATCAACCAGGGCCGCCGTAAACCGCTGCTCGACCTTGAACCGCAGCGCCTGATTCTGCAGCGGCAGAATCGCCAGCGTCCGAACGTGCGCGGGCAGATTCTCGCCGCGCCCGGCAGGCTTGTAACATTCCGTGAAGCCACACGAAAGCAGCAGCAGCAGACCCGCCGCCACAAAACGAATTTGATGTTTCATACTTCACCTGCCTGCCGCGCCATTCATTCGATCCAGCAGCCAGACTTTGGCAAACGCCCAGTCGCGGCGCACCGTGCGCGGCGAAAGCTTCAGGACCTCCGCGGTCTGCTCTTCGTTCAACCCGACGAAATACCGTAACTCGACAATCTGCCCGACACGCGGATAGAGGCGTTCCATTTCCTCCAGCGCCTGATTGAGTGCGAGCAGGTCCTCACTCTGTTGTCCAGATGGCCCCGGCTCCTGAATCTCTTCCAGCGAAACACGGGCTGCCTGCCCGCCGCGTTTGCCGGCCTGCGTGCGGCGAAAATGATCTACGACCAGCCAGCGTATTTTCTGTCTGATGACGCCGAAAAAATGCTCGCGATTCTGCCAGTCAATCGGCGCCCCGTCAAAAAGCTGAAGAAAAGCCTCGTGCAGCAGCACCGTCGGCGACAACGAAGGCGGCTGCCTATTGCAATTGAAGTAATGCTGCGCCAGTCGCCGCAG
>CAYWDW010000927.1:0-2333 GCA_964457105.1 uncultured Heliobacteriaceae bacterium | reverse complement strand
GCGGCCTGAGCTGCAAAGAGGTGATGGACGCACGAGTCAGCCGGGAAAGGCGCTGCTGTCGCATTCCAGGCCGCGAGTTGCGCCTCCTCCGCAGCGGTCAGCAGCGGCAACTCTGCGAGGCGCTGCTGCGGGTTGTCAGCAATGGCCGCGAGCAGGGTGCGGAAGTGGCCGCTCATCCGCTCAATCGTCGCCGCCTCGAACAGATCAGCGTTGTATTCAAACAGGCCGATCAGTTCGGCTGCCTGGTCAATGATCGAAAGGGATAAATCAAACTTGGCGAGGCCGGTTTCGGCCCTGACCGGAGTCACGCTCAACTCTGTCTGCCGGGCCGTGTCAGGCTGTTCCTGCGTGAGGTCGAACATGACCTGAAAGAGCGGCGAATGCGCCAGGTCGCGTTCCGGCTGAATCGCTTCGACGAGTTGCTCGAACGGCAGATCCTGATGGTCATAGGCGCCAAGCGCGGTCTCTCTGGCGCGGCTGAGAAGTTCGATGAATTCAGGGTTGCCGGACAGATCGGTATTCATCACCAGCGTGTTGACGAAAAAGCCGATGACGTTCTGCACTTCGGGCCGCGTGCGCCCGGCAATCGGAGTGCCGACGCTGATGCTCTCCTGCCCGGTGTAACGCGCGAGCAGCGTTTGAAACGCCGCGAGCAAAGTCATAAACAGCGTCGCGCCGTGCGCCTGGCCGAGCGCGGTCAGTTGTTCTTTGAGTGACGGCGGCAGGCTGAATTGAAACGTAGCGCCGCGATTGCTGATCGCGGTTGTGCGCGGGTGATCGGTCGGCAGTTCGAGTACCGCCGGGCAATCGCGCAGCTTTGCGGTCCAGTAAGCAAGCTGCCGGTCGAGTTCCGCGCCCTGCAGCCAGTCGCGCTGCCAGCAGGCGTAATCGGCGTACTGAATCGGCAGCGACGGCAGTTGCGGCGCGAGGCCCTGGCTCAGGGTGTGATAAAGCGTGACGGCTTCGCGGATGAAGACGCCCATGGACCAGCCGTCAGAAATGATGTGATGCATCACCAGCACCAGCAGGTGATCGTCTGCGGCAAGGCGAATGAGCGCCGCGCGCAACAGCGGGGCCTGTGACAAATCAAACGGCGTGCGCGCCGCCAGGCCCGCCAGCCGCACCGCTTCGGCTTCGCGTTCAGCTTCAGGCAGGTGTTGCAGGTCGGTTGGCGACAAACTGAAATTCAGTTCCGGCGCGATGATCTGCGCCGGCTCTTTGTCTTTGACGGCAAAACTGGTGCGCAGCGATTCGTGACGGCGAATCAGTTCCTGCAAACTGCGTTCGAGCGCGCCAGCGTCCAGCCGCCCTTTCAGGCGCACCGCTGCCGGCAGGTTGTAAGACGCGCTGTGCGGGTCAAGCTGATCGAGAAACCACAACCGCTGCTGCGCGAACGAGAGCGGGAACAGGCCTGTGTCGCGCCGCTGCGGCACGATGACCGACCGGCCCAGCTCAACGCCCTGCTGTTTGAGCAGCCGCGCCAGCAGCGCGCGTTTCTCGTCAGACAGTCCGGCAATTTGTTGATGAATGTCCCGCCTCATAATTTTTGCCTGCTTACTTCACCAGATCACCTTCGAGCATCGCTCGGAGTTGTTCTTCTGAAAGCTGCTCCATCATCGCAAGCGTTTCGGCAATCTTCGCCAGATCGCCGGAAGCCGATTCCTTCAATGACTCAATCTGCCCGGCCAGCGCGGCGATGGTCGGCGCTTCAAAGAATGAGCGCAGCGGCAATTCGACCTGTTCGGCCTCCTGCACGCGCGCCATCATTCTGGTCGCGAGCAGCGAATGCCCGCCGAGTTCAAAGAAATTGTCTTCAACCCCGATGCGCCCAGGGCCAAGCAGTTCGTGCCAGAGCGCGGCCAGCCTGCTTTCAAGCTCAGTGCGCGGCGCAATGTAAATGCGTTCTGTTGCCAGATGCGCGGTGTCAGGCGCAGGCAGTCGTTTGCGATCCACCTTGCCGCTTGGCGACAGCGGCAGGCTTTCGATTTCAACGAAGGTCGCGGGAATCATGTATTCCGGCAGTTGCCGCCGCAGGTGATTTTTCATCTCCGCCAGCGACGGCAGCGCCGTGCCGTTTCTCAGCAGGTAAGCCGCCAGTCGCTTGTCGCCCTGCGCCCCGTCGTAAGCCACGATCACCGCTTCGCGCACGCCCGGATGCTGCCTCAGCACGTTTTCAATTTCGCCCGGCTCAATTCTGAAGCCGCGGACCTTGACCTGTTCGTCAATGCGCCCCAGATATTCAAGCTGCCCGTCGGCGCGCCAGCGCACCAGGTCGCCAGTGCGGTAAAGGCGTTGTCCATTGTCCGTTGTCCGTTGTCCGTTGTCCGTTGTCC
>CAYWDW010000926.1:0-2339 GCA_964457105.1 uncultured Heliobacteriaceae bacterium | reverse complement strand
GGTTGTGTGGCGCGGGGTTTTGGTTGCCGTTGTTGATTTCGGGTAACCACACGGGGCTAACAATCGCCGCACTCCACACGCCGCGTGAATTTTGGATCTGCTGAGTTTTGGTATCTTCATGGACCAGGCGCCCCTGCACCGTCAGTACTGCATCAGACAGCACGAAAGAAGAAAGCAAGTTATGGGATTTCGTGAAGATTTCCGCGCGACCAGCAGCATCCCGGAACGATTGCTGCTGCCGGAACACAAAGACCCGGCAGAACCCGTCAGCGAAGAAGCCCGCCTGGCCGCGCTCGAAGAAGCCGTCAAAACCAGCATGGCCGAGGGCCTGCGCCGCGTCAGCGAAAGCGGCGACGAAAACACGGTGGTGCTGCAGGGCGAACTGGTCTGGCAGATCGAACGGTTCGGCCTCAGTAACAAAGCCTCCGGCCTGCGCCGTCCCGAAGAAACGAGCGCCGCCGTGCAGCAGTTGAGTGATTACCTCGGCTCGGCCTTCAGCGAAATCCGCTGGGCCGTCGAACGCCAGGCTCAGGCTTCGGAACAGATGCTCAACACGCTGCTCGAATCGCTCGGCAACGATTCGCGCCAGTTTTTTGAGCAGGGCGTGAAATGTTATGAAGCCGGTGAATACGGCATGGCCCAGGAGCGTTTCAAGCGCGCGCTTGAAGCTGATCGCACCAACCATTTCGCTTATCAGTATCTCGGTTTCATTGCCGTCGCTGAAGACAACGAAAGCGAAGCGATTCGTTCCTTCGACCTGGCGCGCAAGTTTGCCCGCAACGGTTATCACCAGGCGCTGGCGCTGTCGCACCTGGCGCGCAGCTTTCACGCCGCCGACAACGAAGCCACCGCCGCCGATTACGCCCGCGCCGCCACTGAAGCCAACCCTGAAACGGCCCGCTTCTGGTATGACCGCGCCGCTTACAACGCCCGGCTGGAACTGCGCAAGCAGGCCATCACGGCCCTCAGAGAAGCGATTGAACGCGACTGGACGTACTGGGCCGTTGTCATCAATGACCAGGATTTTGAAGCGATTCGTGATGATGTCTTTCACCTGCTGGCCGAACTGCGCGAACGCGAACGCGCCAAAGCCCGCCAGGTGATTGATGACCTGAAAGCCGCCATCGCCACCGCCCAGCAGGCCGGCGCGGGCGACCGCCTGAACGACTGCCTCGCCGCCCTCCAGGATTTTGAGGAACGCCACAAACAGAACAACGTCTTCATTCACCGCGAACACCTCAGCGAAGTGCAGCAGTGGCACGACCTCGCGTTCAGAATCGCGGAACAGGCGCTTGAGTCACGCATCGCTGACAAGCAGCAGGAAGTCAGTCACCTGCTGGAAACCAGCCAGCGTCAACAGGCCACGCTCGCCTCACAGGAAGCTTTGTCTTCACGCCGCCCGTCGCCAGTCAATCCGCGCGCGGTGATCTGGAATATGCACTGGGGCGTGTATCTGCTCTGGTGTGCGATCTGGGCGGGCCTGATCTGGTGGCTGAAACTCCATCCGCCGGAGCTGGCCCTGGAACTGCTGGTGCTGCTGGTGGTCGGCGTGCTGGCCCTGCCGGTCATCGGGCTGTTTCTTTACAACCTCCGCCGGGAACTGAACGGCACCGCCGAAATCAAACTGAAGGAATCGCAGGAACGCGGCGCGCTCCACCGCATCGAAGTTGATCACACCAGTTCGCTCAATGCGCTGAATGCCGAACTCAGCAGCCTGAAACTGTTTCTCGAAAGATGCCGCCAGAAACAATACAGTTGATCTCCCAGGGCGCGCCTGCGCGGCGGGAATGAAACAGACTGACTGGACCGGGGCGAACACTCCGACATTTTCCAGATAACGGCCTGCCTTTGTAAGCAGACAACATCGAATTGGCAGGGCCGGTCAAGCACACCTGTACGGACCGTATGGGCATGGACTGGCTGGCAATCATCTTACTGCTGCCATATATTTTTCCCTGCCTTGATTTGCCCACCTGCTGGTACACAGAGTGATGGATGCAGGCGTGCAGGCCGAACGCCTCTGCGACCGCGCACTTTGCATCGTCGCGTGTAACGATCTGTCTTTCAGCTACGGCAAAGAACGCGGACGCGAACGATATGTGGGCAGGTTGATGGGTGTTGTCGGGCAGGCTTTGTGACCGCAGGAAAACTGACTGATGTTCAATCTCTCAACCCGGTATCAAATGAGGTCAGCAACAGGCAGGCAGCAGCGTATTCTCCGATGCCTCAGCGGCGTCGTGTTCGTCAGCGCGATGATCTTTTTTTGCGCTGCTGACAGTTGGGCATTAGATCGGTTTTCACTTGTGTGTATGGATAGTCATCGGCCAGAATAAGGACAT
>CAYWDW010000925.1:0-2359 GCA_964457105.1 uncultured Heliobacteriaceae bacterium | reverse complement strand
CTGTTTGCCGACCAGCGGCGGAGTGAAAGGCTCAACCTTGATCGCCGCCTGCGGATCGAGATGATGACCGTAGGTGTACAGCCGGTAATAAAAGCTCCAGAACGAATAGACCCCGAACCAGGCGAAGAGCACGAAGACATCAATCAGCTTCGACATCCGACCCAGCACCATCGCCCTGAGCGAGAGCAGCGCCAGTCCGCCAAAGGCAAACGGCAGCCAGGCGAATTCGCTGAAGTCGCTTTCGAGCAGCGGCTTCATCCCGATGTAATGATTGAGCGCGTTGATTTCCCGCAGATCATCGCGGTTCGCCGTCTTGCCGCCTTCAAGATGCGAAGCGTAAATCTGCAGCTTCAACCCGTCCGTGTACTGGTTCGAGAAAAAGTTCATGTTCCAGAGCGGAAAGAAAAAGGCGGGCAGCAGCACCAGCACGGCCAGCAGAATCGTCACCCGGCTGCTCAGCGTCAGCGGATTATCGAAAAAGGCGATCTTCTTCATCAGAAACCTGCTGAAGACTGTGTGGCCTTCGGCGGGACTGGTCTCTGCTCGTTGAATTGTTTCCTGTGCGCTTGCCATAACTCTCCTGGAGTAGTGAGCAGTGGCGAGTGGCTGGCAGTTAGTCAGGCGCTGAGCGGTGAACGGTCTTTTCACTCTCCACGCTTTACTAACCACTGCCCGCCAGCCACTGCTCACTGTTTGATTACTTCTTCGCCAGCGCCGCCCCGCTCGGCTTCACCAGCAGGTAGCCCTGCATCTCCTGGTGCAGCGCAGAGCAGAAGTTGGTGCAGTAATACGGGAAGACACCCGGCTTGTCGGCGATAAACGAAATCGTCTTCGTTTCGCCCGGATCAACCACGATGTTGATGTTGTATTCGCCGAGTCCGAAGCCGTGCAGTTCATCGGTGGTCTGTTCGATGTTGGTGAGGTGAATCGTCACCTTGTCGCCCTGGTTGACTTCCAGCTTGAACGGCGACAGCGTGCTGCGGACGGCGACCATCTTGACGGTCACGTTGTTGCCGCTGCGTTCAACCTTCGCATCCTTGACCTCCCACACGGCGTTGGGATCCTTGTTCTCCTCTTTCGGATAGACCTCGATGGGTTTGAGTTTGTCGGCCTTGATCATCTGCGCATAATGCGGCTCCGGTTCGGTGAAGGCATCATAGAGCACCTTCAGCTTGTCGCCCGCGAGGTCAATAAGCTGTGACGCTTCGGGCTGTGACGGGCCAACGCTCAGATGGCGACCGTGTGACAGCTTGTTGAGCGCGACCAGGTACTTGCCATCCGGGTTGACCGTGTCGCCTTCAGCCGTGGCGAGGTGACCGATGTTGTAAGCCACCGGCACTTTGTCCACGAGTTCCCAGGTGCCGAGTTTCCACTTGGCCACGGCGCTTTCGACAAAGAGGCTGGTGTAAGCAAAGCCCTGGTTATCGAACTGCGTGTGCAGCGGGCCAAGACCGACGTTGACTTCGGCTTCCTTGACATTGTCGTAGTTGAGGACCGGAATGCCGTCTTCATTGCCGGTGAAATCCTTCGCCTCAATCGCTTTCAGCATTTTCTCAACGCTGAAGGTCGTGGTGATGGACTGCAGTTTGCCGCTGCCAACGAAGTATTTGCCGTCAGGCGTCACGTCCACGCCGTGCGGAGATTTGCTGCACGGAATCAGATAGAGAATGCCAGGCACTTCCTTCGGATCAAGCACCTTCACGCCACTGATCGTTTTCACCTTGCCGGCGGCCACTGCCTTTTCGGCTTCCTTCCAGTTGACGGCGGCGATGTAGTCGCGGTCTTTCTGCGTCGAAGTGACTTCGAGCTGACCGGTCGCGCGTTCGGCGTTGTAGCAGGTCCAGAACGCCCAGCCATCGCTCGTCAGTTTGCCCGCGTCGCCGAGGTCGAAATTGAAGGGCGGCGTAATGATCTGCCAGCCGACGCTCATTTCGCCCGATTGCGGATCAACCTTCACGCCCGACACGATGCCGTTGTATTTCGTCGCGTAATCTTCAAGCGGCTGCACCGTGCCTTTCGGCAGCGGCACTGAGAAACGTGACGCGGCCAGCACGTATTCGGTGTTCGGCGTCACGAACGCGCCGCCGTGCAGACCTGAGATGTTCGGGATCGGCCCCAGAATCTGCTTCGTTTTGAAGTCGCGCAGGTCAATGCGCGCCACGCGGTTGTTGCCATTGTCATTGACGAAGAGCCAGCGCCCGTCATAGTCGCCTTTGGTTTCGCTCAGTGACGGGTGATGCACGTCGCCCCAGGTAAAGCCGCCCAACATCTTCTTCGTTTCATCATCGAAGCCGTAGCCGGTGGCCGGATAGGGAGCAAACACCGGGATGCTGGAGATATGGCGCATCGAGGGGACACC
>CAYWDW010000924.1:0-2362 GCA_964457105.1 uncultured Heliobacteriaceae bacterium | reverse complement strand
CACGTTTGATGTTCCAACGGCGACCACGATTCGCGCCGTCACGCTCAATGCTGATCGCGTGAAAGTCGGCGAGCCTGTCACCGCGCGAGTTCAACTCAACAACGCAACGAACAGCACGATTACGGCGCGTCTCTTCGACAACTATGATCGCCTGATTGATGAGCGTCGCGTCGCAGCGACAGAGGCCGAGACAACCATCAGCCTCAACACGACGGGCACGCTTTCGCATCTGGCGCGCGTGGATTGTGAAGTGACTGTGGCAGGCACGCGCGCCGACCGGCGCATCACCGAAGTCTTCGTTTTGCAGCCACGCACGTGGGACGATTTCGACATCGTGATGTATCTGTTCGGCCCGTCGCCGATGCCCGGCTTGTGGCCGACGATTGACGCGCAATTGCAACGCTTGAACGTCACGACGCTGTCATCGTACACGCTCGAACACAGCAAGCACGCCAACTACAACATTCAGGCGCAGACGCGCATCAGCGGGCAGGAATCGCCCGACGGAGCGAAACGTAACTACTACGTCGCAATGAAAAAGAAGTACGCCGAGACGCACGACAAGCGCGGGCTGGTGCGTGAATATTGCCTGAACGATCCGGCCTATCGCGTGAAGATTCGTGATGAGTTGAAGAAGCTCACTGCGCCCTGGACGCCGTTCTCGCCGCTGTCGTACTACATCCTCGAAGAGCCTTCGCTGACCTGTTACGAAGACGATTTGGATTTGTGTTTCTCGACGTATTGCATGACCGCGATGCGCGCGTGGCTCAAGAGCGAATACGGCACGCTCGCCGCGCTCAATAAACAATGGAGTACGAGCTTTGCCAATTGGGATGACGTGATGCCCGACGACACATACGAAGCGCAGGCGCGCGGCAATTATGCGTCGTGGGCTGACCATCGCACGTTTATGGAAAAGAGCTATGCCGACTGCTTTGAGTTTGTGCTGAGCGAACTGCGCAAGATTGATCCGCAGGGCATTATGCTTAACTCCGGCACACAGGTTTCAGGCGCGCACAACGGCGCGGATTACAGTCGGCTCAATCAATACACGACGCACTTGAATGCTTACGACGGCGGCAATCAACTCGACTTCCATCGCGCCTTCAATCCGGGCGTGAAGATTTCGGGCGGCGCGGGCTACGGCGTGCTGGGCAAAGATGTTTTCTATAATTTTTACAGCAACCTCTTCAAAGGCTCGAACGGCGGCTCGTATGTGTTCTGGCAATATTCGACGCTCGACCCTGATTTGACGATGAGTCAGAGCGGCAAGGATATGATCGAAGGCTTCCGCGAATTACGCGGCGAAGGCATCGGCAAGTTGGTTGGCTTAGCCGCGCCCGACAACAACGGCATTGCGATTCATTATTCGTATCCGAGCATTCACGGCGCGTGGATCGTGGACGGCAAGATTGAGCCGGAAGTTGTGTACGATCCGTCAAGCGCAACGATGCGCCGCTTCAATACGAACCGCGACGGCTGGGTGAAGGCGCTGCGCGATGCGGGCTTGCAATTTGATTTCATCGGCTACAGCGATGTCGAAAAAGGCAGCTTGATTGCCAAAGGCTACAAGACATTTATTTTGCCGATGAGCGTCGCGCTCAGCGACAAAGAAGTCGCCGCGATCCGCGAGTTCGTGCAGCAGGGCGGAACAGTGATCGCCGATGGCTTGCCCGGCGTGATGGATCAGCATTGCACGTTTCGAGACAAGCCTGCATTAGCGGAATTATTCGGCGTTGTGCCGGCGCGCGCCAGCCGCGAATTAGTGGCAGGAATGCAAGGCGAACCGGCCTTAAAGCTGAGCGGCGCAAAATCATTGCTGAATGAAGCGGGACCAACGAAGTTAGTTGAAAACACGACCGGACGCGGGCGCGCCTATTTGCTGAATTTCTTTCTTGATCGTTATGCGGCGGACAAACTGGAAGGCCGTCATTTGCCTACGCTCGAACGTTTGCAGCGGGTCTTTACCGCCGCAGGCATTACGCCGAAAACCAGATTGGAATCGCGCGCCGGCAAACGCATCACGGATTGCGACAGCTATCTTTTCAATCAAGGCTCAACGCAATTGCTCGGCCTGATCCCGAACAAAGACAAACTGGCAACGCCAAAAATCCGCGTGACGTTTGATAAGCCGGGCGCATTGTACGACGTGCGCGAGCGGCGTTATCTCGGCACGGGCGCGACGATTGAAACCGACCTTGCGCCCGCCGTGCCGAAGCTGTTTGCGCTCGTTCCGTCACGCATCAGCGGCCTCGAATTGCAAGCATCGCAACGCGCAAAATTGGGCGAAGAAATCACCATCAACTTCCTCGCTATCAGAAAAAACCGAAGTAAAACAGGAAAGCCCGAATGACACGGAATT
>CAYWDW010000923.1:0-2365 GCA_964457105.1 uncultured Heliobacteriaceae bacterium | reverse complement strand
GCCGGAGCGGGAAGATTGAAGTGAACCAGCCGACCGTGCGCGACACATCCACGCCGGCC
The DNA here is from genome assembly GCA_964457105.1 of uncultured Heliobacteriaceae bacterium. Classification (GTDB taxonomy): domain Bacteria; phylum Acidobacteriota; class Blastocatellia; order RBC074; family RBC074; genus DASRDU01. The sequence continues at coordinate 2,306 of CAYWDW010000923.1, read as the reverse complement.
AGCATGTCCTCGCGCCCGTGTCCTTCCAGTTCGAGCATCAGTTGCCGCTGCCCCGTCCACCTGGCGCAGGCCCGGCCCAGGGCGGCCAGCAGCACCTCATTCATCTGCGCGCCGCATTTCGCCGCGACGTGTTGCATCAGCGCGCTGGTTTCAGCTTCATTCAGTTCAACTGACAACTGTTCGACCGAATCTGAGGTATGTTCGCCTTTGGGATGATCAACCGGCAGCGGCATTATCTCATCGCCCTTCATGCGCAGCCAGTAATCCAGTTCAGCCGACAGTTCCGCTGATTGCGCGTATTCGGTCAGGCGCGCCGCCCATTGCTGATACGACGTGGTTTTAAGCGGCAGGTGCGCCTGCTCACCGCGACTCAGTTGCTGGTACAGACTGACCAGGTCTTCGAGCAGAATGTTGAGTGAAAACCAGTCCACCACCAGATGATGCGCCGCAATCAGCAGCCGCCCGCCCTGTTCGCCGAGATCGAAACAGGCCACGCGCAGCAGCGGCCCGGCAGACAAATGCAGGCTGGTCTGAAGCGAGGCGCAGGCCGCTTCGAGCAGCTTGCGCTGCTTTTTCGCTGAGGCCTGTGAATAGTCGGCGAACGAGCAGGGAATCGTCTCTTCAACCGGCGCATTGAACTGCTGCCACCCGTTCGCCGCCGGCCTGAATCGCAGCCGCAAAGCATCGTGATGCCGCAGCAGATGACCGACCGCCTGTTCCAGAATCTGCGCATTGAGCGGCTGCGCGGTGGCCAGCAGAATGGACATATTCCAGTGCTGCGGCGTGACCGTGTGTTCCTCAAAGAACCAGTGCTGAATCGGCGTCAGGTGGACCGGCCCGGTCACCTCGCCCTGGTCAGCCTGGACGGGCGCTTCAGCGCCTGCCACTGCCGCGAGGCCGGCAATCGTGGGCTGCTGAAAAAACTGCTTCAGCGTCAGATTGAGATCAGCCTGCCGCGCCCGCGCAATGACCTGAATGCTCAGAATCGAATCGCCGCCGAGATCGAAAAAGTTGTCGTGAATGCCGACCTGCTTCAGCCCCAGCACCTGCTGCCAGATGTCGGCCAGCGCCTGCTCGGCTTCGCTCTGCGCCGCCACATATGCGCTCGCCACGTCGGGCCGCTCGCTTTCAGGCACCGGCAGCGCGCGCCGGTCAACCTTGCCATTGGTCGTCAGCGGCAACGATTCAAGCCAGACAAAGGCCGCCGGAATCATGTATTCAGGCAGCCGCTCTTTCAGGTACTGCCGCAACTCAGCGACCGGCGCCGATGACTGCTGCGCACTCAGATAAGCCACCAGGCGCTTATGCCCTGGCTGATCTTCGCGCGCCAGCACCGTCACCTCGCGCACCGCCGGATGCGATGCCAGCGCCGCTTCGATTTCACCCGGCTCAATTCTGAAGCCGCGAATCTTGACCTGCTCATCCATGCGCCCCAGAAACTGAATGTTCCCGTCGGGCAGATAACGCGCCAGGTCGCCGGTGCGATACAGCCTGATTGCAGATTGCAGATTTGAGAATGCAGACTGGCTGAGGTCTTCTCTGTCAATCTGCAATCTGCAATCTGCAATCTGCAATTCAATGAATTTTTCCGCCGTCAATTCCGCCCGATTCAGGTAGCCGCGCGCGACGCCTGCGCCGCCGATGTAAAGTTCGCCGGGCACGCCGACGGGAACGGGCTGCTGATATTTGTCGAGAATGTAAAGCTGCGTGTTGATGATCGGGCGACCAATCGGAACCGCGCGGTCTTTTTCATCTCCCCTTGCGGTATAGACGCAGCAGCCTACGACGGTTTCGGTCGGGCCGTATTCATTGATCAGTTTCGTTTCAGGCGCGTGCCGCTGCCAGAAGGCGATGTGTTCCGGCAGCAACTGTTCACCGCCAATGATGAATGCCCTGGTGACACCAGCCGCTGCTTCGGGCGCAATCTGCTGACCGAGCAGTTCGAGATGGGCCGGGGTGATCTTGATCAGACTGTAGCCGCGCTGTTGTTGCAGCAGGGCGCTGAGACTTTCAACGCCCGCTTCTTCACCGGCCAGATCAACGCGGCGGCCTGTGAGCAGCGGCGCATAAAGTCCGGTAATCGTCAGATCGAATGACAGCGACGAATGCACCGGCGCGCCCGCGCCTTCACTGACCGGATAGGCGCGCAAACACCAGGTCAGATAATTCACCAGCCCGCGATGTTCGATCAGCGCCCCTTTCGGTCTGCCCGTCGAACCGGACGTGTAAATCACATAGGCCAGATGCTGCGGCCTGACTTCGCTGACCACGTTCGCCGCGCTTGCCTGCGCGATCAGCGGCCAGTC
>CAYWDW010000922.1:0-2368 GCA_964457105.1 uncultured Heliobacteriaceae bacterium | reverse complement strand
CGCCGCCAGAAAATCAAAGAGCGGATAACCCGGCTGCGGCAGCAGCACGTTGTCGCCCTGATCGGTCAGCAGCTTGAAGAGCCACGCATAGGCTTCGCTGGTGCTGGCGCTCAGGCAGATTTGCTCAGGCCGGACGAGCGCGCCCCGCTGCCGGTAATAATCAGCCACAACCTCGCGGGCGCTCAGCAGGCCCTGCGAATGCGGCTCATAAATCAGCGCCTGCGGGCTGGTCAGCGCGCGCAGAATTTCAGTTGACGGATAAGCAAACCCGGCGCGGGTCGGATTGGATTCAGTCAGGTCAAGCAGCGCCCGGTCTGAATTTTTGTGGGCGGCGACAGCTTCGGCGAGACGGCTGGGTTCGAGGTTCCATTTGAAGCGCGATGAGAACACGGGCACACAGTAACACAGGTTCCGGGCTGTGAGACAAAGGCCCCCGTGCCAGAAATCACAGCCCGAAACCCGCATTACTTTCGCTCTTCATGTGCATATGCGTTTTCTGGCAGAATGTTTCGCACTCTTTTTCAGATTTTTTTTTTACAGGCCACAGATGACACGGACGGCAGCGGCTGAAAGCTGATCTGAGGCGTCCTGATCTGGAATGTGTCTTTGAGTCCGTCAATCCAACAATCACAAGGAAAGTCACCGATGAATCTGCCGCCCTTCAGAAATGAGTCTTACCGCGATTTTTCAGATGAAATCAACGCCCAGGCCATGCAACAAGGTCTGGCCCTGGTCGAAGCGCAGGCCGGGCGTGAATACCCGCTGGTGATCGGCGGAGAAAAGATCACGACCGGCGATGTGGTTGCCTCGCGCAATCCGTCAAACTTCAGCGACGTGGTGGGCCGCGTCTGCCGCGCCGACAGGGAACTGGCCGACAAAGCCATCGCCGCCGCCTGGCGCGCCTTTGAGTCGTGGAAGCAGGTTCCGGCTGAGCAGCGCGCCGCTTATCTCGTCAAAGCCGCCGCTGAAATCCGTCGCCGCAAGGATGAATTCAATGCCTGGATGGTGCTCGAAGTCGGCAAGTCCTGGGCTGAAGCCGAAGCCGACACCGCCGAGGCGATTGATTTTCTGGAATTCTATGCGCGCCAGGCGCTGCGATACGCTGCACAACAGCCGCTGACCGAATCGCCGCTCAAGGACGAAATCAACGAGGTCAGCTACATTCCGCTGGGCGTTGGCGCAATCATTCCGCCCTGGAATTTTCCGCTGGCGATTATGGCCGGGATGACCTGTGCCGCCATCGTCACCGGCAACACGGTGGTCCTCAAACCTTCGGATGACAGCCCGGTAATTGCGGCGAAGTTTATGGAACTGATGGAAGCGATTTCGCTGCCGCCGGGCGTCATCAACTTTCTGCCGGCTGACGGCCCGACGGTCGGCGAATATCTGGTCGAACATCCGCAGACGCGCTTCATTTCATTCACCGGTTCGATGGCGGTCGGATTGCGCATCAATGAACTGGCCGCGAAACCCCGCCCCGGTCAGATCTGGATCAAGCGCGTCGTCGCTGAAATGGGCGGCAAGGACACGATTGTCGTGGATGAAACCGCTGACCTGGACGCTGCTGCCGATGGCATCGTCGCTTCGGCCTTTGGCTTTTCGGGCCAGAAATGTTCGGCCTGTTCGCGGGCAGTGATTGTCGAGTCGGTTTACGATCAGGTGCTGCAAAAAGTGGCTGAGCGCGCACAGCGAGTGACCGCCGGGCCGGTCAGAAACAATCAGCATTACACCGGCCCTGTGTCCAGCCATCGCGCTTTTGAAAAGATCAGCAGCTACATCGAAATCGGCAAAGACGAAGGCCGCGTTGTCGCGGGTGGCGGTCGTCACGAACTCGCTGACGAAGGCTGGTTCATTCAGCCGACCGTGATTGCCGACGTTGACCCGCAAGCACGCCTCGCGCAGGAAGAAATTTTCGGCCCGGTCCTCGCGGTCATCAAAGCCCGCGATGTTGACGATGCGCTCGCAATTGCCAACAACACGATTTACGGCCTGACCGGAGCTTTTTATTCAGGCAGCCGCGAACGCATTGCGCGGGCGAAGCGTGAATTTCACGTCGGCAACCTTTACGTCAATCGCAAATGCACGGGCGCGCTCGTGGACGTGCATCCGTTCGGCGGATTCAATATGTCCGGCACCGATTCAAAAGCCGGTGGCCGCGATTACCTCGGCCTGTTTTTACAGATGAAAGCGGTGGCTGAAAAATATTGAGCAGCAAATGCCGACAGCAACAACTCGCAAGCGCAAAGCAGCCAGGCACACGCGGAGTGATTGAAGCTGCCGTTGTCGTCCTGGTTGCCTGGCGCTTGTAGCGCAGCAATTCTCAATCACGATGCCTTCGGAAATCTCGTTATGACAAAAGACACATTGA
>CAYWDW010000921.1:0-2373 GCA_964457105.1 uncultured Heliobacteriaceae bacterium | reverse complement strand
CGGAAGCGGCGGCCAATCTGACAAACCTGCTGGGAGCCGCAGATGACCGGATCAATGTGATTCCCAACTGGATTGATGTCGAACGATACCGGCAGCCGGAAGGCGTGGCCGGCCCTCGCGGCGCGCAGGAACACCGCTTCATTTATCTGGGCTGGCTCGAAAATGCCAAAGGCATCTATGTGCTGCTTGAGGCGGTGCAGATGCTGGCCGCCAAGGGGCATCAGTTTCATCTGACCATGTGCGGCGGGGGCCATGAATACCACAGGCTGATGAGTCGCTGTGCTGAGCTGGGACTGGAACGACAGATTGAAATCCGGGGCTGGGTCCGGGGAGAAGCCAAGTTGGAGGCCCTGTGGCGCGCCGACACTCTGATTCTGCCTTCCTTCAGCGAAGGTCTGCCAAACGCGCTGCTGGAAGCGATGTCTTCAGGCCTGGCGGTTATCGCCACGACCGTCGGCGGAATTCCATCACTGATCAGGTCCAGGCAGAGCGGCATCCTGGTCAGGCCCGGAGACGCCCTGGCCCTGGCCTCGGCGATGGAAGAACTGCTGCTCAACCCGCAGCTCGCCAGAGAAATGGGAAGATACAACACCACCATTGGCATTCAGCCGCATGATGTCAGGCAGGCGTGGCCGCAGGTGGGCAGATTGCTGGGCATCCCGGAAGACCGAATCAGCCGGATGGCCAGTCGGCAGGAAAACAATGTCAGGCCCCTGGTGAATATCACACGATGAAAACGCTGGCAGAACAAAATGGCTATTCTCCTGAAGATCGCTTGTCCGACGGTTCGCTGACCGCCCGGATAGATCGCCGCTTTTATCCGGCTTACCGCGACAACTGGGATGATCAGATGTTCAGAACCCGGATCGCGGGTGAGCTGAAAAAGGATTTCGTCATCCTCGATCTGGGCGCGGGCGCAGGCATTGTCAGTGAGATGAACTTTCGCGGGCAGGTGGCCCGCGTCTGTGGCATTGATCTGGATCAGCGCGTGCTGAATAACCCGTTTCTTGATGAAGCGGTATGCGGGACAGGCGGCAGCATCCCGTATCCTGACGCGACCTTTGATCTGGTGTTCAGCGATAACGTTCTCGAACATCTGGATCAGCCTGAAGAGGTGTTCCGTGAAGTCGCCAGAGTCCTTAAGCCCGGCGGCAAATTTCTGGCCAAAACCCCCAATCGTTACCATTACGTTCCCACGTTTGCCCGCCTGACACCGCTGGCCTTTCACCAGCTTGTCAACCGGCTGCGGGGCCGGAAGAGTGAAGACACTTTCCCGACCCGCTATAAAGCCAATACCATCGCCGATGTCAGCCGTCATGCCGCGCGGACCGGCCTCGTCGTTGAGCAGGCGCTGCTGATTGAAGGCAGGCCGGAATATCTGCGACTGTCTCCGCTGACTTATCTGGCCGGTCTGGCCTGGGAGCGGCTGGTCAATGCTGTTGACTGGCTGGCAAGGTTCCGGGTCGTCTTAATCGTTGTCGTCAGTAAACCCTGAAGCTTCAGGGAGGAATCATCGAATGTGCGGGATTTGTGGGATCGCCGGAACTAAGGATCGCCGGGTCATCGAACGGATGACGCAAAGCATCGTCCATCGCGGGCCGGACGATGGAGCCGTACATGGTTTTCCGGCTGATGCGCTGATGCTGGGCCACCGCCGCCTGAGCATCCTTGATCTTTCGCCGCGCGGTCGGCAGCCGATGTCGAACGAGGACGGCAGCCTCTGGATCACCTTCAACGGAGAGATTTATAACTATCTCGAGCTGAAGAAGGAGCTGGATAAAGAGCGTCACCGGTTTGCCTCTGACACCGACACCGAAATCATCCTGCATCTTTATGAAGAGCGCGGCCCGGCGGCTTTTCGCGCCCTGAACGGCATGTTTGCACTCGCGCTTTATGATCAGCCGCGCGAGCGACTTTATCTGGTGCGCGATCACCTCGGCATCAAGCCGCTCTATTACACGCACAGCGGCGGCCATCTGATTTTCGGCTCAGAGATCAAGGCCATTCTGGAATCCGGCGTTTATACCCCGGAAATCAACTGGCAGGGCGTTCACGACTTCTTCACTTATCTTTACATTCCGGCGCCGGAAACGATCTTTCGGGATATTCATCAGGTGCCGCCCGCGCACTACCTCGAATATGACCTGAAGGCGCGCCGGATCGGACAGCTCAAACCCTTCTGGGAGGTTGCCGACTGGGGATCTCAAAGCGTGGTCGGCAGTCAGAGCGCGTCGGAGTTGCAGGCCGAACTGCGGGCGCTGATGGCTGATGCCGTCGCAAAGCAGATGATTTCAGATGTCCCGCTGGGAGCCTTTCTGTCCGGCGGCATTGACTCGAACGTTATCGTCGGGCTGATGGCCGAGCGGGCTGAAC
>CAYWDW010000920.1:0-2376 GCA_964457105.1 uncultured Heliobacteriaceae bacterium | reverse complement strand
TTTGCACGCTGGTTTCTGGTCGTCGGCGTTTTTCCATGCCATCATCTGCTTTCAATTCAGAGGCTCATCTCCATCCCGGATTCCGAAAACAAAAAGGAGCTTTCACCATGCGCAGGGTTCAGCGACACGTTTTGCCATTACTGGTTCTTTCACTGCTGCTTGGCCTCGCGCTGACCGCGTCAGCGCAGCAGCCAAAGCAGGCGATGGATGACGACTTCGCCCGCTCGGTCAAAGAGTGGACGACGAAACCTGAATTCATCACCCCGCTCGTAGATCACCTGCCGAAAGTCGCGGGCGTGCCGGCGCCAAAAGATGTGCTGGGTTATCACATCGGCACGCCGCAGAAGCTGACTTATACGGCGGACAGCTATAAATACTACCGCGCGCTGGCCGCCGCTTCGCCGCGTGTCAAAGTCATCAACATCGGCGCCACCGACGAAGGCCGCGAATGTCTGGTCGTCATCATCGCCACTGAAGACACGGTCAGAAACATCGAGCAGTACCGCGCATACCTCGGTCAACTGGCCGATCCGCGCCGCCTCACCGACGCGCAGGCGAAAGAGATTATTGCCAAAGCCAAACCGATCTATCACCTGATGGGCGGATTGCACAGCGCCGAAACCGGGCCGCCTGAAATGCTGATGGAGCTTGCTTATCGCCTCGCCGTCGAGGATTCGCCGCTCATCAATGCGATTCGTGACAACGTCATCGTCACAATCACTCCGGCGGCAGACCCCGACGGGCGCGACCGTTATGTTGACTGGTACTATCGCTACAAGATCGCAGAGAAATCAGAAGTGGATCGCGTGCCGGGGCCGCCCTACTGGGGCAAATACATCTTTCACGACAACAACCGCGACATCAATTACTCGCAGGTGACGATGAAAAACCTGCTTGACTGGTATCTGCAATGGCATCCGCCGATCATGCACGACCTGCACGAATCGGTGCCGTTTCTCTACACCTTCAGCGGCCAGGCGCCGCAACAGCCGACGCTTGACCCGATTCTTTACGGTGAACTGCCATGGTTTTCAAACTTCGAGATGGCGCAGTCGGCGAAGTACGGCATGCCTGGCGTGTGGACGCATGGCTTCGTGGATATGTGGTCGCCGGGTTATCTCGGTTTTATGTCATCGAACCACAACGGCATGCTGCGGATGTATGAAACCTTCGGCAACGGCGGAGCCAACACGATGAAGCGCACCGTCGCGCCGCCGAATGGCGCGGGGCAGACTTCGCGCGAATGGTATCGCCCGTCGCCGCCTTACAAAGAGGTCGTCTGGTCCATGCGCAACAACACGAATTACATGGAAACGAATGTGCTGAGCGCGCTGCAACTGACCTCGCAGTTCCCGAAAGTCATCCTCGAAAACTTCTATCAGAAAAGTCGCAATTCGATTGAGTCGGGCAAGACGACTGCGCCGTATGGTTTCATCATTCCATCGGGGCAGCGCGACCTGACGCGCGTGGCGACGCTCGTCAATCTGCTGCGCGTGCAGGGCATCGAAGTCGGGCGCGCCACCGCTGAAGTGAAACTGAAGGAAGGCACGTTCCCCGCCGGGTCTTACGTCATCAAACGCGATCAGCCTTACGGACGGCTGGCAAAGATTCTGCTTGAGAAACAAAACTTCCCCGATCCGAACCTGCGCACTTACGACGACACCGGCTGGACGATGGGCCTGATGACGCAAACCGAAGTCAAAGAGATTGCCGACAAGGCAGTGCTTGAGGCGCCGGTTGAAGCGGTGAACAAAGCCGAAACGGTCGGCGCGATGAATGGCGGCGCGGGCGCGAAGGCTTACGTGATTGCGCATTACGGCTCGAACAATCTGGTCACGCTGCGTTACCGGTTGAAGGAGCTGAAAGTCAGCGCGGCTGAAGCGTCATTCAAATCAGGCAACACGGAATTTCCTGCCGGATCGTTCATCATCGCGGCGAATCAGAACGGCGATGTTTACGAACGAGTGAAAGGCGCGGTTACTTCGCTCGGACTGACTGCCGTCTCGCTCAGTGAAATGCCGACTGTGCCGCTGCACGAAGTTGATCTGCCGCGCCTGGCCATTTATTCAACGTGGGGCAGCACGCAGGAAGTCGGCTGGGTGCGGCACGCGCTCGACAAATTTGAAGTGCCGTATGACCTGATTTACAAGGAGCGCGTCAGGCAGGGCAATCTGCGCTCGTCTTACGATGTCATCCTCATGCCGAACCAGGGCGGCAGCGGCAAACGCATCGTTTTTGACATTGAATCGAAAGGCCAGCCGCTCGCTTACACAAAGACCGACAAATTCAAAACGATGGGCTTCTACGGCGAGTCAGAAGACATCACGGGCGGGATGGGGCTGGCTGGCGTGGTGGAATTTGAAAAGTTCATCAACG
>CAYWDW010000919.1:0-2383 GCA_964457105.1 uncultured Heliobacteriaceae bacterium | reverse complement strand
CCGGCGGCTCTTCCTTCAAAATCGCGTTCATCACTTCAATCGCCGAATCGCCGCCAAATGTCCGCCGGCCTGAAAGCATTTCGTAGAGAATCACGCCGAAACTGAAGATGTCCGAGCGGTGATCCACGTCCTGCCCGCGCACCTGTTCTGGAGACATATAACCGACCGTTCCCATGACCGTTCCCGGATCGGTGATCTTCTTTTGCGTTTGAACTTCCGAACCGGCGTTCATCGCGGGCTGAGGCCGCAGCTTTGCCAGGCCGAAATCCAGAATCTTGACGCGGCCATCGGTGGTGACGAACAGGTTTTCAGGCTTCAGGTCACGATGAACGATGCCTTTGGCGTGAGCGGCGGCCAGGCCGGCGGCGATCTGCTGCGCGTAATCAATCACCTTACGAATCGGCAACGCGCCTGCATCTAACTGCGCGCGCAGTTCTTCGCCTTCGAGCAATTCCGCGACGAGGTAAGGCGCGCCGTCGTGATTGCCGATGTCATAAATCGTCAGGATGTTGGGGTGATTGAGCGCCGAAGTCGCCCGCGCTTCCTGCTCGAAGCGGCGCAACCGGTCGGCGTCCTGTGCAAATTCGGCAGGCAGGACCTTGATGGCGACTTCGCGGTCGAGCCGCGTGTCACGGGCGCGCCAGACTTCGCCCATGCCGCCCGCGCCGAGCGGCGCAAGAATGTGGTAATGCGAGAGCGTCGTGTTCGGGGCAATCGCCATGCGTTGTTTTCCTGCGCGGTCAGCCGCGAATGACGGTGATGGTGCGGCCCGCCGGTGACGCAGCCGTTTCCGTCGTCGTGCGTTCGCTGATGTCAGGCAGACCGCTGCGTTGGTCGAAAATCACCAGCCAGCCGGTTTCCAACCCCAGCCCGTTCAAGTATTGATCGAGTTGCGCCAGGCCTTCCGTCAACGGATCAGGTTTGCCGTCGCGCCAGACTTTCAACTCCATCCCCATCGTCACGTCGCCGTAGCGTAAACACACATCCATGCGCCGCGTGCCGATGGCATACTCGCGTTCGAGCGAGCCGCCGCCATTCACCACGCGATGCAGAAAAGACATCAGCACGATGTGCGGCGCGATCTCGTGATAATGCACGCTCTTGAGCAACGGCTGCCCGTGCTGCCGCCAGAAAGCCAGGAAAGATTCCAGCAACTTGTCCGGGTTGAGGCTGCCGTCCGCGTTGAGCCAGGTGGGGGAAATGGCCGGCAGGAAAGCGCGCGTCACATAAGCCAACACGGTCGGGATGATTTCGCGGTAAATCGGATTGGCGATTTCGATGCCGCTGCCATTGGGGCGGCGCACCAGTCCCAAATCCAGCACGAAACGCACATCGTCCGGCGGCAGGCTGCTGATTTCCTGTCGGCCTGCCAGAATCGGCTCGATGATGTGGCGCACGCGCTCTTCGCGCAGCCGTTCGGCCAGGCTGTCCAGATGCGTTTCCTGCCGCTCGATCAGAATGTCTTTTGATTGCTCGATCTCTTTGACGGTGATCGGCTGTGTGACCTCCGGTTGCAACTCCTCGACCGCGACTTTCGCCAGCGCATTGACCATGTAGGGCTGCCCCTGCGTCAGTTCAAAGGCGCGCGCCACAGCTTCGTCGGTGAATGCCTGCCCGGTGGCGGCGGTGTGTTGCTGATAAAGCGCCATGACTTCCTCAGCCGTGAAATTGCCGATGGTCAGCGAGCGCGCTTTGATGTTGAAGGGGCTGGAAGTATTCAGCCGGCCGCTGCCGCCGGATTTGATTTTGTAATCGCGCACATCGCGCATCCCGATCAGCGCCAGCGACCAGGGGAACAGTTTCGGGCGTTGTGGAAACCCGGAGCGCAACTGGCGCAGCACTGAAACCAAAGGATCGTCCTGCAACGCATCTATTTCGTCAATGAACACGACCAGCGGACGCGGCGAGGCCAGCGCCCAGGCTTGCAACGCATGACGGATGCGTCCGCCCGGTTCGGCTTTCGGCCAGGGCGGCGGTTGTAACTCGGATGGCAGCGAAGCGGTGTCCGCCCGCCAACTTTCCAGAATTGCCAGTTCCGCCGCGCCTACGTCATCAGGGAAGGCACGCCCGGCTTCCATCGAGATGACAGCGGCGTTGAAGCGTCCTTCGTCCCGCAACGCCTCGGCCAGTTGCAGCATCATCGTCGTCTTGCCCACCTGGCGCGGCGCGTGGAGGACGAAATACAACTGCTGGTCAATCAGCCGTCGCAATTCCGGCAAGCGGTTGGCCGTCGGCAGCATGTAATGAATTTCAGGCCGACACGGCCCGGTCGTATTGAAGTATTTCATCGTTTGTTCCTTTACTGCTGATTTCTCCAACGCCGCCCCGGGTACGCACGGCTTCCAGCCTGCGGTCTTGGCAGCAGACGCATTGATGCCGGAGG
>CAYWDW010000918.1:0-2401 GCA_964457105.1 uncultured Heliobacteriaceae bacterium | reverse complement strand
GGCAATGTGTTCCTGCGCTTCACCGATCAGCTTCTGGGCTTCGCTGTGGTTCGGGTACAGCGCGATCACTTCGCCGAATTTTTCCTTGGCGTCGCTGTATTCCTGATTCCAGAAATGCTCCAGGCCTTCGCGCCACTTGGCGTCAATCGGGCTGGGTTTGTTTTCGACCCCGGCTTGGCGCACAAATTCGAGCGCGGTACTGGTCGGCACAATGAAATTGAAGCCCTGCACCTCCTGGCCGTTCACGGTGTTGCCGCGAAAGGTGAGCAGGCCGATGACTTCGCCCTTGTCGTTGATGACCGGGCCGCCGGAGTTGCCGTGCGTGGTGTTGGTGTTGGTTTGCAGAATTGGCGCGCCATCGGCGGAATTTTTCTTCGCTGAAATCGAACCGTCGTTGGTGGTCGGTTCAAGCTGCGATTTTTCATCAAGCGCGTCTGAATCCGCTGCGCCCGGATAACCGATCACATAAACCTTGTCGCCGACCTGCACCTTGTCGGAATTGCCCAGGCGCAGCGTTGGCGCATTCTTGAGTTCGATTTTGATCACGGCCACATCCTTGCCGGTAATCAGGTCTTTGCCTTCGCCGGTCGGCGCGCCGTAGGCCTTGATTTCGTAAGGGAAGCGGCTGCCGCTTTGCAGAAAGACGTAATTGATGCGCTGGAATGAAGCGAGCTGCGCGCCGGAATTGACGATGATCTGTGCGGCCTGGACGACATTTTCGCGCGTGATGGATTTGCCGTATTCGCGCAGCACCTGAATGGCAAGCTGGCCGAGCAGTTCCTGTTTGGCCGCATCGTCGCCATCCTTGATCGAACTGACCACGTGGGCGTTGGTGAGAATGTAGCCATCAGGGTTGATGATCGAACCTGAGCCGCTGGAAATCGAACTGGTGGACCAGGTGCGATTCTGCCACTGCCATTTACCGGCGTAACCGGAAATGATGCGCACAATGGCGGGCTTCGAGTTCATATGCAGCCGGTTGGTTGCATTCGGCTGCTGGGCGCTGACCGCATTGACAATGATGAATGAAAAGGTGAGGCACAGCGTCACTGTGAAGGCGCGAACGGACAGGCTATCGTTTTTCATCTGAGGTTCCTGCTGAAAAATATGGTCTGGCTGTTGGTGATGATCGCTGCGGCAAAAACTTCATCGCCGTGCCGCAGGCGCCAGAAGCAAACGTGAATATTGGGGCAATCAGGGTCTCGTGGACATTCGCAGAAGAGTGCGAAGCTACAGGCGGGTCGGATTATATAGCACGGTGGTTGCACGGAGCAATTTGGATTTTTCCCCACCAGCCTGCTCAAAGAGCCGGATTAAAGCGCAGCGCAAAGGTGATCCATTCGCCATCAGGCAGGCTTTCGATCAGTTCAAATTCTCGTTCGTTCAGCGCGGCCATGACTTCATTGCCCTGTTCGCACAGGATGCCGGACACGATCAGCACGCCGCCCGGTCTGAGCGCGCGGGCCAGATCAGCCGCGAGCGGCACAATCACGTCCGCTGTCAGGTTGGCCAGCACGACATCAAACGCCTGATCCGCAAACGACGACAGCCGGTTGACTTCAAGTTCGACCTCGTCGCTGACACCGTTGATTTCAGCATTCTCCCGCGCAACTTCAACAGCTTCGGGGTCCACATCGAAGCCGACGACGCGCGCACCCGGCGACAGTTTCGCGGCGGCAAAAGCCAGAATGCCGGTGCCGGTGCCTGCGTCGAGCAGCGTGCCCTGGCCTGATGACGGCCAGTATCTTTCGAGCAGTTCCAGACAGCCGCGTGTGGTTTCGTGCGTGCCCGTGCCGAAAGCCATGCCCGGATCAATCTGAATGACGAGGCGTCCGCGCGGGTCAGTTTCCTGCATCTTCCACGACGGCACGATCATCAGCTTCTGACCAGTCGTGACCGGCTCGTAACCTTTCTTCCATTCAGCCAGCCAGTCCTGATCGGCGACCGTCAGGCTTTTGATGCCGCGCAACGCCTGTTCAGGCAGATCGCTGAGCCGTAAGGACCGCACAATCTGTTCGCGCAGCCGCGCCTCGTCGGGCTGATTTTCAAAGTAAGCGCGCAGGGTCAGCCACTCCGGCTGATGTTTGTCTTCGGAAACTTCAATGCCCGTTGTGCCAAAGGCCCACAACTGCGTGGCCGCCGCCGTTTCACCGGCGCGGGCGATTTCAACTTCGATGGCGTGCCAGATTTTCATACAACAGTTGGAAGAAGAGCGATGACGGAACACACGGAAATAACGGAACAGGCGGAAGCAGAACCAGAGCAGGGTCTGAAGCTTTCCGTCTGTTCTGTTATTTCCGTTTGTTCCGTCATCTCTCTTCTTCTGTACGAGTTTATGGTCGCTTATTTTCTTTCTTCAATTCCAAGTTCATCAAGCGTGTGCGGGTCGTCGCGCCACTGC
>CAYWDW010000917.1:0-2402 GCA_964457105.1 uncultured Heliobacteriaceae bacterium | reverse complement strand
GCGCGCCTGGTTGTTGGTGGCTGCGGTGGTCGTGAACGTCGCGCTTTCAGGCAGGCCCTGCGCGGTGATCGAAAGCGGCGCCTGTGAATTGAAATCGCTGGCCATAACGCTGAAGCTGACGGGCTGGCCCGCGATGGCGATCTGCGTGTCAGGCACGGCCAGCACCGGCGGCGCAGCGGCGCTGACCGGATTGAAGCCGCTGATTTTCATGCGCTCAACGGTGGTCACCGTAGTCAGCGTGACAAAGCTGCCCTGAAAAGCCGCGCCGCCGATGGTGTACAGATTGCCGTTCACAGTCGCGGCAGCGAGCAGCGAACGCGGCACCGGCTGATTGAATGAACTGTCGAGCGTGAACCACTGATTACGCTGCACGTCGTAAGCTTCAACCGTCGGGATGGGCTGGCCGGTGATCGGATCTTCGCCGCCACAGATCAGCCAGACCGGATGGCCTGCGACATCAGCGCCGGTTGCGCTGACGGCAAAGCGCCGCGTCCGGCTCAGGCTCGCAATCGCGGACCATTTCTGAGTTGTGAAATCGAAAACTTCGGCGCTGCTGAGGCCACCCGTCAGGCCGAAGCCACCGGCCACAAACAGGCGACCATTGATGACGGCTGACGTGTGGCCGTAACGCGCCGTCAGCATTGGCGGCAGTTCGCTCCACTGATCGGACTGCGGCTGATAAGCGCGGGCGGTGGCCACTGCGCCGCCGAGGTTGTTGAGGCCTCCGGTCAGATAAAAAGCGTGGCGCGCTGCGTCAGCCGCGAGCGCATAAAAATATCCGGCTGCCGGAACCTGCGCCGCCTGCGACCACGCATTGCCCGCCACGTCGTAAACAAAATGCTGCTGCGTCGGCGCTGCTGATGACGACGTGATCCCGCCCGGCAGATAGATCCGGCCATCCAGAAAAACCGCCGCGCCGTTGCTCAGCCCGGCGGGCAGGGGCGCAACGTCGTTCGTCCAGGTGTTGCTGAGCGGATCGAAGCGGCTGACGGTTTCAATCGTCGCGCTGCTGAGCGATGAAGTGCGGCCACCGAAAATAAAAATGTGACGATCATCGCTCGCGGCCTGTAGTCGTTGCAGCGGAAACGGCAATTGCTTCGCCGCTTCCCAGCGCCGCGCCAGCGTGAACTCGCCGCTGCACGCTTCGGTTTCGCTGCCTGCGTCGTCGGTGGCAATGACGCACAGGCGCGCCCGCGACAAATTATCAGCAGCCGGAACCGTCCAGTTGAATGACTGCGCGTTGCCGGGCAGTTCGCTGGCAATGTCGCTCGGCGGTGTCATCGCGCCGCCCGCGCCTGGCACCAGCTTCAGGTGATGCCGCGCGATGGCGCTGTCATCCGCTGACTGCCAGCGAATGCTGACGGTGCTGCCCGTGAATAATTCATCGCCGCTGACCGGGCTGATGAAGCTGACGGCGGGCGGCGTCGGCGCGGTGTAAGTGAAAGCGCCGGGCAGCGTCGTGTGCTGCGCGCCGTTGCTGATCGTGACATCAACTGCGCCGCTCGCGGCTGCCGCAGGCGCGATGACGCGCAGCGTGCCGGAGTTGATGAAACTGACGGCGGCGATTGATGAACCAAATGAAACTCTGGTTTCGGGATTGAAGTTGTCGCCTGTGATCGTGACGACTGAACCGCCGCGCAGCGAGCCTGAAGCCGGAAAGATGCGCTCAGCCTGTGGCGCAGGCGTCGCGCTGCCTGGCTGGTAATAAAGAAAGCCGTTTGAGAATGCCGCGCCGCCGTGACGATTGACGAGGCGCACCAGCACTGCGCCTGCGTTGTGCGGCGGCACAATGGCCGTCATCGTCGTGCTGCCTGTGACATTCAACTGCTGCGCCGGAAGGCCGTCAAAGGTCAGCACCGAATCTGCTGCATCGGTGAAGCCGCTGCCGGTGATCGTGACAATCCCGCCGCCTGCGGGCGCGCTGAAGGCCGGGCTGATGGCATTGATCTGCGGCGCTGTTTCGCTGCCGGGGTTGATGACGGCAGGACTCGCTGAACGCGCCGTCAGGCGAATGTTGTCAACGTACCAGCCGTCAGCCGTCACGGCCTGATCGGTCAGTAATCGAAAGCGAATTCGCGCGCGACGCTGACCCGCGAGCGCAGGCAGACTGAGCTGCGCCTGCCTGAATTCAGATTGCTGACCGGTGAAGGCGGCGGCTTTCGTCCACGTTGCGCCTTCGTCAATCGAATATTCGACGAGGCCGTAATCGTAGCGATATTCAAGGTCGAAACTTTGGGCGAAACTCAGCGTCGCCCCGCTCAGTCCGGTCAGGTCAACAAGCGGCGAGATGATTGATGAATCGCTTTGGCTGGCATAGTTGCCGGCGGGGCTGTCAGTCCAGGCGCGCGTGCCCGAAGCTGTGCGCCTGGCCGTGATGGCCCACGCGCCGGAAGCGATCCAGC
>CAYWDW010000916.1:0-2405 GCA_964457105.1 uncultured Heliobacteriaceae bacterium | reverse complement strand
TTCTTTCTCGGCGCGTGGGGCGAGATGCTGCCGCGCTTTGAGAATCGCGTGACGATCAATAAAAACAAGGTGGATGCGTGGGGCATTCCGGTGCTGCACATCGAATGCACGCATGCCGACAACGAAGCCGCGATGGCCGCCGATGCCTTTGAATGCGCCAAAGAGATGGCCCTTGCCGCCGGAGCCGAAATCACCAGCGAAATCAGAAACCCGTCGCCTCCGGGCTTCTGCATTCACGAAGTCGGCACGGCGCGAATGGGCGCTGACAAAAAAACTTCAGTCCTCAACCAGTGGAATCAGTCGTGGGATGTGAAGAATCTGTTTGTGACTGACGGCGCCTGCTTCACTTCCATCGGCTACGCCAACCCGACGCTGACGATGATGGCAATTACAGCCCGGGCGTGTGATTACATTGTCGAAGAAGCCAAAAAGGGAGATCTGTAACACTCAACGCAACGGAGACAAATCAACGGTCAGCTCCGGCATCATGGCCGGTCCCGTTCTCTGACCTCTCAACAACTATGAAACTGCTGATAATCTGTTTCGCGCTGACCATCTTTCTGAGTCTCAACGTGACGGCACAGAACACCGCACAGCAACTCGGTTTCGGCCCGCAGGACAAGGTGCTGATCGTGCATGCTGATGATGTCGGCATGTCGCATTCGGTGAATATGGCGACCATCGAGGCGCTCAAACACGGCATGGTGACATCGGCTTCGATAATGGCGCCGTGCCCCTGGTTCCCTGAGATTGCGGCGTATGCGAAGGAGCATCCTGAAATTGATTTCGGGCTGCATCTGACGCTGACGAGCGAATGGAAGCATTACCGCTGGCGGCCTGTCGCGCCGATTGACAAGGTGCCGGGCCTGCTCGATGCCGAGGGTTTTATGTGGCGCTCGGAATGGCAGACCGCCGCCAAAGCCACGGCGCAGGAAGTTGAAACCGAACTGCGCGCTCAGATCGAACGCGCGCTGGCCTTCGGCCTCAAACCGACGCATCTGGATACGCACATGGGCACGCTGTATACGCGCAAGGATTACTTTGACGTTTACACAAAGCTCGGCAAAGAGTACGGCATTCCGGTCATGGTCATGCGCGCCACGCCGGAATTGATCGCTTTCAGTCAGGCCAGCGGCCTGCCCATCACTGAAGCGATGCTGCACAGGGTTGAAGCTGACGGCTTTGCGATGCTCGATTACCTCGTGACCGGAGTTGAAGGCAAAACGTTTGCGGAACGCAAAAAGGCTTATCACACGCTGCTGCGAAATCTGAAGCCGGGCGTGACGATGCTGATTGTGCATCTCGGTTATGACAACGACGAACTGAAAGCCATCACCGGTTCGTGGCCGCAGCGACACGGCGACTTTCTTTCCTTCACCGACCCTGAAACGAAAAAGCTGATGGACGAACTCGGCATCAAAACCACGACCTGGCGCGCCATGGGAAAGATCGCCTGGCAGAATAAAAAGCCGGCGAACTGAAGCCGCAGGCTGATCGGCCTGGGCCGCTGCCTTCGCGCTCAGGCCAGGTCGGCGAGTTCCGCCCAGCGTTCGAGATCACGATCCAGGCTCGCGCTGAGCGTCTGCATCTCTTCGTAAAGCTGCTGCACCAGAATGTGATCGGTGGCGTTGGCGGTGAGGGCCGCTTCGATCTGGAGCTTGCGCAATTCGCTCGCGGCAATGCGGCTTTCAAGCTCGCTGAGTTCGCGCTGTTCCTTGTATGACAGTTTGCGTTTCGTCACAGCAGGCGCGGCGGGAGTTTCAACTTTGACTCCGGCCCGCGCCTGTTCGGCTTTGAGGCGGGCTTCGGCTTCGGCGCGTTCGAGTGTTTCGCGTTCACAGGTTTCCAGAAACGCGCTGTAATTGCCCGGATATTCGCGGATCAGACCTGCGCCTTCAAACCGAAAGATGGAATCAACCGTGCGGTCGAGAAAGTAACGGTCGTGACTGACGATGACCAGGCAGCCGGAAAAACTTTCCAGATATTCTTCAAGCGCGACGAGCGTCGGAATATCCAGGTCGTTGGTGATTTCGTCAAGCAGCAGCAGGTTCGGCGCGCTCATCAGCAGCCGCAGCAGATAGAGCCTGCGCCGTTCGCCGCCGGAGAGCGTGGCGATGGGCTGATACTGCATGCGCGGCGGAAACTGAAACCGGTCGAGCATCTGACTTGCCGTAATCACATCGCCCTCAGCCGTGCGGATGTTTTCAGCCACTTCTTTGATGTAATCAATCAGCCGCTGCTCATCCGCGAGCGCGCGGCTTTCCTGATCGTAATAACCGGTGACGACAGTCGCGCCCGCTTCGATCTGTCCGGCGTCGGGTTTGACGCGGCCCGCGATGATTTCAAGCAGCGTGGTTTTGCCCGCGCCGTTCGGGCCGATGATGCCCGTGATGGCGTCCGGCGCA
>CAYWDW010000915.1:0-2412 GCA_964457105.1 uncultured Heliobacteriaceae bacterium | reverse complement strand
CGAACGACTCGCCGGCCTGGGGGCGCGGGTCTGTGTGCCGACCACGCTCAATGTCAGCGGAGTTGATGAACACGGCTGGCAGTCGTGGGCCGTGCCGCCGGAATGGGCCGTCAAAGCGCGGCGGCAGATGATCGCTTATCAGAGCATGGGCGCAGTGCCGACCTGGACCTGTGCGCCTTACCAGACCGACTTCAAGCCGAAGTTCGGTCAGCAGATTGCCTGGGGCGAATCGAATGCCATTTGTTTTGCCAATTCCGTGATTGGCGCGCGCACGGAACGCTATCCCGATCTGATGGACATCTGCGCCGCAATTACCGGACGCGTGCCTGCGACGGGGCTGCATCTGACTGAGCATCGCGCCGGGCAGGTGCTGCTGCAACTGACGAATGTGCCGCGCCGGGTGCAGGAGGCGGATGAGTTTTACCCGGTCCTCGGGCTGCTGCTCGGCAGGATCGCCGGGGATCGCATTCCGGTTGTGACCGGGCTTGAGGTGCAGCCGGGTGAAGATCAGATGAAAGCTTTGTGTGCGGCGTCAGCTTCATCCGGCGCAGTGGCCTTGATTCATCTGGTGGGCATCACGCCTGAAGCTCCGACCCTTGAGGCCGCCTTTCAGGCGCGCGCGCCGCAACAAACATTCAGCCTGACGATGGCTGATCTGCGGGCGATGCGGCGCGAGATGACAACGGCGGCAGGTGCAAAACTGGATCTCGTGGTGCTGGGGAGTCCGCATTTTTCGCTGGCTGAATTTCAGCAGCTTGCGCCGCTGCTCGTCGGACGAAAGCGGCATCCTGACGTGCAGTTTCTGGTGACTTCAAGCCGCCTGATGAGCAGCCTTGCCGAGCAGTCAGGCAGCCTGGCGCCGCTGCTTGAATTTGGCGGTCAGGTCACGGTTGACACCTGCATTCTGGCGACTCCGATGCTGCCGCCTGAAATCAAAGTGCTGATGACCAGTTCAGCCAAGTATGCCTATTACGCGCCCGGACTGCTCAAAACACAGGTAGTGTTCGGGTGCCTGGAAGACTGCGTGCGCTCAGCGGTTGCGGGCTGCGTCGTCAGGGATGATTCGTTATGGGCCGAATAATCAAAGGTCTGGCAGTGATTGCAGGCGAAGCGGGTGGCCGCGCGCTGTGCAGCCAGGAACCGCTCAGCTTCTGGGGCGGTTACGATCAGCAGACCGGCGAAATCATTGATCGTCGCCATCCGTTGTCGGGGCAGATGGCTGCGGGCTGCATTCTGGCGCTGCCTGCTGCGCGCGGATCGAGTACGACGACTGCGGTGTTGCTCGAAGCAGTGCGGGCAGGGAAGGCTCCGGCGGCCATCGTCACTGACGGGCCGGATCGTTTCTTTGCGCTGGCTTCGATTGTGGCGGATGAAATGTATCAAAAACCGATTCCGATCATTGCGCTCTCGAGCGAGGATTTTGCCAGCCTGTGCAGCGGACAGTGGATTCAGGTCAGCCGCGATGGAACGCTGATGGTGAGCGACTGAATGCGGCAATCGTCGGTGTGCTGTGACGAGGCTTTACGATTGCTTACCAGGGCAGCCGCTGACCCAGATGAAAAAATTCGCCGGTTGGCCCGTCATCGGGCAGCAACGCCAGTGCGACGGCGGTTTTCGCGCCATCAACAATTTCCATCGGCGCGGCATCAGTGCCCATATCGGTTTTGACCCAGCCCGGATGCGCGGCATTGACCCGCAGGTTTGTGCCTGCAAGCTGACGCGCCTGAATCACGGTCAGCATATTGAGCGCAGCTTTCGAGGCGCAGTAGGCCGGGGCCGTCACCTCATCAGACGCCTGAGCGGAATTACCCATCACCGACAGCGATCCCATAATGCTTGAGTGATTGACGATGCGACCAGCCGGAGCTTCCCTGAGCAGGGGCAGCAGGGCCTGAGTCACGGCGAAGGGCGCGACGGTGTTGGTTTCAAAAGTCGCGCGCATTGAATCAGGCGTGACCGGCCCGCTGAAATCAAGATTGATGCCCGCGTTATTGATCAGAATATCCAGCCGCCCGAACTGCTCCCTGAAAAAGCCCGGCAGCGCCGCAATGTCCGATTGACTGGTGACATCAAGTTGGACCGGCTCAGCCCTGATGCCTTCGGCGCTGAGGCGAGCGGCGGCCTGCTCAGCTTTGGCCAGGTCGCGCGCGGCCACAACGACCGTGATGCCGCGTTGTCCAAGCTGGCGCGCAATTTCAAAACCCAGGCCTTTGCCGGCACCGGTAATCAGAGCCACTTTCGAGGTCGTCATGCGGGCAGGTCTCCTGTAAATCGGGTTGATAAATTTCTGATCTGAGCAGTTCAGATCACCGTGCCGTCGGGCAGCGTGGCATTTTTGGGCACGATGACGATGCCCTCGCGGATGTAGTAATTGTCGCCGTCGTAGTGACTGAGTCCGGCTTCATTCAGAAT
>CAYWDW010000914.1:0-2423 GCA_964457105.1 uncultured Heliobacteriaceae bacterium | reverse complement strand
TGATCAAGCCGCGCGTCAGGATGCGTGGCCAGGCTGTAAGCGGCAGCTTCGATGACTTTGTAAACATCCGAGTCATTGAACCACCAGCCTTCAAACCGGCCCGGCTGCTGTCCGGCGGCCTTGAGAAAGTTGTCAATGCGCCCCGTTTTTTCGCACATCAGAAAATCGTGCGGAATGGTGGCGGTGCGATTGGTGTCCAGCCGCTGCTGCCAGAACCCGGCGGACAATCTGACCGCCGTGAAGGGCACACTGCCGATCGGATAATCGCTGACCGGCGCGCCAGCGCGGCTTTGCGCGCGGCTGTCAGTGAAGCGCGAAGGGGCGGCAGCAGGCAGCAGCAACACACACCAGCCAAGCAGCCACACGATGAGGCGACCGCGGTTCATCTTCAAACCTCCATCCAGCCTATTTCTGCCCGGCGCTGTCGGCGCGGACTGCGGGCACGGTCGCCGGTTTCAGCACGAGGTTTTCAATGAAAAACTCCATCATCCGATCCTGCCGCAGGCCCGAATGTCCCAGGTCAGGACCGACCTGCACGTCAAAGCTCTTGCCCGCGCGCTGCAACGCCTGGATCAGTTGCATGGCATTGTTCGGGTGTACGTTGTTGTCCGCCGTGCCGTAATAAATCATCAGCCGACCCTGTAGCTTGTCGGCATAGTGCATCGCGCTGCCGGCTTCGTAACCCGCCTTGTTTTCCTGCGGAATCCACATATAGCGCTCGGTGTAAATCGTGTCGTAATGGTTCCACGCCGTCACCGCCGATGAAGCTGAGGCAGCCTGAAACACGTCGGGATAACGCAGCAGGCACATGGCCGAAGCGTAACCGCCGTAAGATGTGCCGAAGATGCCGACGCGGTTTTTATCAACGTAGGGCCTGGCCCCCAGTGCTTTGACTCCGGCGGCCTGATCGTCAATTTCAGTCACGCCGAGTTTCTGATAGATCGCATCGAGAAACCGCTTGCCGCGCCCGGCTGCGCTGCGCGAATCAATCGTGGCGATCAGAAAGCCGTATTCGGTCAGCGGATTCGGCAGCATGAAATTTTCGCGCGCGCCGTTGGTTTCAGGCCCGGCATAAACCGACACGAGCAGCGGATACTTTTTGTTCGGATCGAAATTCGACGGGCGATGCAGCAGGCCGTAAAGTTCAGTCACCCCGTCAGCCGCCTTGAATTTGAAGAGTTCGACGCGCCGCAGCCCAAGCTGATCGAACTTTGCCGCATCGCTTTTGCCGAGTTCCTCAAGCACTTTGCCGTCGCCATCAACGAGGCGCATCACGGGCGGCGTGTCGTGGGTTTGCGCAATGTCAATGAAATGCCGGCCATCGGGCGCGACATCGGTGGTGTGATTGAAGGCCGGATCGGTCAGGCGTTTGTCGCCCGTGCCATCAAGGCCGACCCGGTGCAGTTGCATCTTCATCGGGTTGTCGCCGCTGCGCGCCTGATAAAACAGCACGCCGCGCGCTTCATCAACGCGCACGATGTTGCCGACTTCAAACTGATGACTGGTCAGCGTCGCCAGTTGTTTGCCGCTCAGGTCGTAGAGGTAAAGATTCTTCCAGCCCGTGCGTTCCGAAGTCCAGATGAACCGTTTGCCATCCCTGAGAAAGCGCCGCGCCGGGGCATTGTCGGTCCAGCTCGGCAGCCATTCCTCGCGCACGATGACGCGGCACTGGCCCGTCTCAGGATTGCACGCGGTGAATTCCATGACGTTCTGGCGGCGGTTGGTGCGATTGCACAGAATTTCAGTGCCGTCCGGCGACCATTCGACGCGGTAGACGTAATGACCGGTGACTGAGTTATCGAACGGTTTGCCGTCGCGCACATCGAGCTTCACCGTCTTTTTCGTGGCGACATCGTAAACCAGCAGGTCCGCCACCGGATTCGGCACGCCCGCTTTCGGGTAGGCTTCGATGTCCATCGTGCTTTGCAACTTCGTCTGATTCAGTTGCAGAAAGTAATCCGGCACCTGGCTTTCATCGAAGCGATAAAAGGCGAGTTTCTGACTGTCGGGCGACCACCACATGGCCGTCGTCTGCGACAGTTCTTCGCCGTACACCCAGCTTGCCGTGCCGTATTTGATCCGCGCTTTTTCACTGCCATCGGTGGTGACGGCGAATTCGCCCGCGCCACTGGCCTCGCTCAGCCAGAGGTTGCGGTCACGATGAAATGCCTTGAGCTTTCCATCAGGCGAAGTGGCCGAAGCAAACTGCCGACCGCGTTCAGGGCCGCCGGGCAGGCGGCGTCTGTCGCCCTGCCGCGCCGTGTCAGCAGGGGCTGTCGCTGCCGTTTCGGTGGCCGTGCGCGCGGCGATGTCGTAGCGGTAATGTTTGCCTTCTTTCTGAAACTCAAATGCCTGGCCGTCGTCCAGCCATTTGACGGTCATCACGCCTGATTTGACCGAGCCGGCAATTTCGCGGCTCATCT
>CAYWDW010000913.1:0-2424 GCA_964457105.1 uncultured Heliobacteriaceae bacterium | reverse complement strand
TTGAAGCACGAAGAAGCGCTCAAGACCTGGTTGCAGGCGCTCAAGGCAAAGCCCGATGATCGCCGCTCCCTCACGGCGGCCATTAACATTTACCTGCGCCGCGCTGAAACCAGGCCGGCTGAAACGCTGCTGCGACACCTGCTCAGAACTAGTCCTGATGATCCGGCGGTGCTGAATCTGCTGGCGCGGGTGCATCAGGTCGGGCACGATCTTGAAATTGCGCGGCAGGCCATCTCGGGCACCGACGAGCCGGTGTCTGAATATTTGCAGCATCAGGTCGAACTCGTCTCAGCCTGTGGCCGCGCCTATGCCACATTCTTTACGGCTGCCGGTGAACTGGAGCGGCAGGGCAAGGATGAAGAGGCCTTGCAAAGTTACCTGAAGGCGCTGCGCATCAAACCTGAAAGCCGTCCGGCCACGATTGCCGCCGTCAATATTTATCTGCACCGCAACGAAGCGCAGTCGGCGCTGAAACTGATCCGGCACCTGTTGCAGATGCTGCCGGATGATGCCGAACTGCTGAGCCTGCTCGGTCACATTTACTGCGAGGCGCAGGATTACGAGGCCGCTTTGCAGGCCGTCGGGCGCGCGGTCACGCTTGATGCGGCGCGTTACCAGGAACTGCTGCACCTGGCCGGCACGCTGGCGCAGGGCGGCGATGCTGAACTGACGCTGCGGGCGCTCGATTACGTCAGCGAAATTCTCAGTCGGCGCAATGAAGAAAACCTGGCGATGCCGATGCTGCAACAGCTTCTGGCCCGCGATC
Source organism: uncultured Heliobacteriaceae bacterium (assembly GCA_964457105.1). Lineage (GTDB taxonomy): Bacteria > Acidobacteriota > Blastocatellia > RBC074 > RBC074 > DASRDU01. The sequence goes on along the minus strand of CAYWDW010000913.1, from coordinate 1,658 downwards.
AGCACCACCTCGGCGCGCTCGAACGGCTCGCGGCAATTCATCGTCACAGCGGCCACACGTCGCGGCTGAATGAAACACTGCGCCTGCTGGTCGTCGCCGCCCGCCACCATTCACGAATGGATCTGGCGATTCAGTCGCTGCGTGAAATGGCCGAACTGGATCCACACGCTGAATGGCCGCGTCAGCAGTTGCGCGAACTCGGTTGTCAGATCGAAGACCTGACCGCGCCGGAACCGCCCGCGCCAATTACTGAAGAACTGCCGCAGATGTCAGCCGCCGAATTTCCGAGCAGCCTGGTGATGCGGCTTGATGAGCCTGATGAGCCTGAGACGATGACGGCGCCCACGCCTGCGATGAATGCTGCGTCAATGGACAAAGAACTGATTCCGTCGCTGCACGACGCAGGCGAAATGCCGGTGGCATATTTCCCGACCTACAATCGTTACGATTCGCTGATGGACTCCGCGGTCCTGACGCTGCCCCGCGAAGAAGCGCCGGAAGATCGCGTGGTCAGTGCTGAATCGCTGCCCGTTGCGCCGCTTGCTCAGGCAGCAGCGCTGATGCTGCAACAGGCAGAGAGTCAGCCGACAGAGTCAGCCGCCGAAATACCTGTAGCCGCAATCCATCAGCTCGCTGAAGAAATGCCAGCCGCAGTCAGTTACCCGGAAGTTGCCACCGAATCTGAAATGCCTGGTCGTGATTCAAATTCGATGGCGACCGATGCGCAACAAACTGACAGCTTGTCGTCAGGCTTTGAAGATTCAAGTGCTGAAACGAGCGACCGGCTGACGGCTTGTCACACATCAATTCTGAATGACCAGGAGATAACCGAAGATCACGCCGCTCAGAGCGAGTGGCAGGCAGCACCGTCATCGGCCCTGCCCGATTGTGAACCGGAGCCGGTCGCCGCGACTGAGCAGATGGACGCTCCGTGCGATGAAAACTTTGATGAAGCGGTGACACCGGTTGAAGAAGAGTTCATCTTTCCGGTCACGGATGAAATCAGCCCGCTGTGCGCTGAACCTGCCCTGCCGGATGCAAGTGTCGCGCTGTGTGCTGAGCAAACGCTGCCGGATGAGCGCGTGATGCCGCAGCCTGCATTGCCGCCTGAAGTCACGACTGTCACAACCGTTGCGACCGCCGCTCCGGTTCAGGTGGTGTTCTTTAATTTTGATCTGCGGCCACAGTTTCCGACGCACCGGCGCTGGCCAGGGCGAACGATGGCTGACCGCCGCAGGGAAGCGCCGCGTCCGACTGGTCGCCGCGCATCAGGCCGCAGCCGGAGGGGCTGGCGCGCAGGCCGCTGAGCAAAACCTGGCGGCCATGAGGCATTGAATACAATCAGGCCGCCCGCCTTTCCAGACCTCCTCAGGATTGTCACAGGTCAATCACGCTTTCGTAACCAACAGCCCTTAGCCTTCAGGCTGACCGAAACTCCGGCGGCGCTCGTGGCCGGAGCCGGGCGGCTGATGCGATGAACAGAAATATTCGTGAAACCTGCCTGCGACTTTACACCTGGCTGCTGGTGAGCGGCGGCGCGTGTGTGATCGGGCTGGCCGGTGCCGGGCTGGCGCGCGAATCGTTTGACTGGCGCTGGCTGGCGCTGGCGCTGATGGCGGCAGCCGGCGGCTGGCTGGCGGCGGTCAGATTTTCAGGCC
>CAYWDW010000912.1:0-2430 GCA_964457105.1 uncultured Heliobacteriaceae bacterium | reverse complement strand
AGTTTGCCGCCGCTCGCTTTTTCGACGTAGGCGCGATTGGCTTCGACCCAGTTGCGATAGAGCAGGTTCTTTTCAGCGCCCTGGCTGATCGGTTGCAAGGCCACGTCGCGTGCGCCTGCGCCGTCTGCCGCAGCGGAGATTTTCAAATCCACGCGGTGTCCGATTTTGCGCATCATCAGTTCGTCGAGGTTAGTGCGCGCTTCGATCTTCACGCCGTCCACCGAAATCAGATAATCGCCCGGTTGAATCTGCTTCGAGATGGCAGCAGGACTCATCGGCAGGACTTCGGTCACGCGCAGGCGGCCATTGTTTTCATACTCGGCGCGGTCGAAACGCAAGCCGAGCTTGCCGCTGCCCGAAGGAGCGGGGCCGCCGGGACCGCCAGGGCCGCCGCCCGCCGACGCGCCGAGATGCGAAGCGTTCAATTCGCCCATCATCAGGTTCAGCACGCGCCGCATTTCATCCGGCGTGCGCGTTCCGGCGATGACCGGCTCGTAAGTAGCGCGCACGGCGTTCCAATCAGCGCCGTGAAATTTGTCGTCGTAAAAACCGTCGCGCATGTAAGTCCACGCCTGACGGAAAACCTCCATCTTCTCCAGCGAGAAATCCACATCCAGTTCCGCCGTGACATTGACCGGACGCGGTTGCCGCGCTTCGACCGCGACAACATTGATGCGGCCTTGTTCGAGATAAAAAACCTCGCGGCTGTCGGGCGTGAATTGCGCGTCGGATTTGAAGCCCGGCGTCGTGGTCAACTGTCGCGGCGCTCCACCACCGGGGCCGCCGGGGCTACCTGCGCCGCCACCGCGCGCCGTTTCATCCAGCGAGTAGGCATAAAGATTGCCCGCGCCATTCAGCAACAGCCATTTGCCGTCGGGGCTGATCGTTTGCGAATTGTAGTTTTCGCCAACCGGCAGAATGCTGACGCGGCGGCGTATGTCGTCAAAAACAATTTCGACCGGTTTGACTTCAGCGCGACGAGCAGCGCCAGGTGCGGCAGGCCGTTCGGCTTGCGGCTCGGCTTGCGCCGGTTCGCCATCGGGGCGGCGATTGTTGCGCGGCGGTTCTTCCTTGAACAAATCGCGGAACTGATCTTCGCGGAATTTCGGCGTGCGCGGAGCCAGATCAACGCGGATGACTTCGGTGTTTTCGGTGCGCTGGCTGGTGTTGAAGACGATGAATTCGCCGTTCGGACTCCAGGTGATGTTGCCGGTGTTGGCATTGGGAATCGCGCTGACGGCGCGGCTTTCGCCGCCCGCTGCCGGGACGACGTAAACGTTGCGGAACGACCGCGTGCTCAGGCCGAGATAAGCAATCCATTTGTTATCCGGCGACCACGCCAGGCCGCGCGGCGAGCGCGAAAGATAACCCTGCGCCAGCGAACGCTCCTGTTTTGTTTGCACGTCCATCACGCGCAGTTCCTTGCCGTCGCGCACAAAAGCCAGCGACTTGCCGTCGGGCGAAAAGCGCGGCGCGCTGTCGCCCAACGCTTCGCGCGTCAACTGCGTTTCGGTGTTGTTCGTAAAATCGTACAGGAACAGATGCGGCACCTGGTCGCGTTCGGAAACGTAAACGATGCGGCGGCTGTCGGACGACCAGATGATTTGCGATTCGCGCGCCAGACTATTGGTCACGCGCGCCGCGTTGCCGCCGTCTCTGGCCGAAGCCGCGAAGATTTCGCCGCGCGCGACAAAAGCCACTTTGCGGCCATCGGGCGAAAGCGCCAAATCCTGAAACTGATTGTTGAGCGTCAGGTGTTCGATCACCGGCCCGGTGGATGCGCCGCGCCGCGTGATGGCAACCTGACTGGCTTGCCCGCTCTGCGTGTCGAGTTTCCAGACGCCGAAATTGCGCTCGAAAACAATCACGCGCCCGTCGTAAGAAATGCTCGGCCAGATGACGCGCCCGTCTTTGAATTGCGTGACCTGTTTGGCCTGACCGTTAATCGGCCTGACCCAGATGTTTTGCGCGCCGCTGCGATCCGACATGAAAAACAGGTTGCGTCCGTCGGCGCTCCACATCGGCCACATATTTTTCGCGCCGCGTTCGACCAGCCGTTCATAGCTCGTGGTGGACAGCCCGCGCATCAACCAGATTTCGCATTCGTCCAGATGCGAATGCCCGTTGCGCCACCATTGCGCCGAAGCGTTGCCGCGCGCGCTGAACGCCAGGTTCTGACCGTCGGGCGAAGGCGCGGCGGCGAATTCGTTGACGAATCGGTCGGCGCTGACTTGCGATGGCGTGCCGCCTTCGACGCTGACGCGGTAAATGTCATTCATTCCGGCCACGTCGCGGCTGGTGGACGAGAAGTAAATCAACTTGCCGTCGCGCGACCAGCCGTCAAGCTGTTCGTTGCCGTCGTCGTAAGTCAAACGTCGCGCTTCGCCGCTCGCCAGCGTCAGAATGTAAATATCGCCGCCGCCCGTGCGG
>CAYWDW010000911.1:969-2436 GCA_964457105.1 uncultured Heliobacteriaceae bacterium | reverse complement strand
GGAGCGCAGTCAGGAGGCTTCGTCCGGCGGCGCTGAGCGGATCCTCCGGCCCGCCCTCAATCCGGCTCCGCAGCGTCTCGGCGCGCAGGAGGAGCGGACGAAGAAGCGCCAGCAGGGTCAGATTCGGCAGCACCAGCGCGAGCGCAAACGGGAGGACGAACAAGGAGAGGAATCCGCCCGCGCTCAGACGCCACGCCCGGCGCACGCCGTCGCGGATGCTGCGCAGCCCCTCATGCGTGTCCGCGTGCCGGGCAGCCAGCAGTTCCGCAATTCCGGCAGGCAGCCCGCGGTCAGCGGCAAAGAGAGTCGCCCGCGCCTGAGCGGGACTGAGCCGCTCGCCGAGCGCGTGGCTCAGCGTCTCATCGCTCTGCCCCGGCCCCCGCGCTCCGGCAGCGACAAGATCGGCGGGGAGGTAGAGACAGAGTCCGGTGGAGAGCGCGAGGTGAAAGAGAAAGACCGCGCTCGCCGCCGTCCGCCGCCGCTCACGGAGCGTGGTCTCAGGCCGCCAGACGCCGGGCGCGCCGGACAGGTGGCGGCCATAGGTCAGCGAGCGGGCAAGGACGCGCCGCGCCAGCCGCCACGTCCCCCACGGATTGAAGTCCGTCATGACAAGTCCGAGCAGGAGCAGTGCCAGCGTGGCCAGCTCCGGCGACCAGGCAGCGCCGATGACGATCAGAAAGAGGATGGCGGCGGACATGGCCAGCGTGACAAGCAGGGTGGCCAGCGCGGAGCCGGAGCAGGTGAGGAGGGAGAGCGCATCCCGCGTCCACACGCTCCGCCGCCGCGCCCGCGTCTCCGGCTTCAGGTGCGGCGCGGCAAAGAGCCATTCACGGTAGAACCGCAGCGGATGGAGTTCTCCGGCGGGCAGGCAGCACAGAAGCAGCGAGACGCCGCCCAGCGCAAAGGCGGCCAGCGGCCTTGACGCCAGCAACTGCGAGAGCAGAAACGCCGCGCTCACCGCCACCGGCGGCAGGAAAAATCCCTTCAGGATCGCCTTCAGGCTGCGCCGCGCGGGAAACCGGATGAGCGCCAGCACGAGCGCCACTGACACCAGCAGCGCCGCGGGAAAGGCCAGCCGGAAGGGAATGACCGGCCCGATGAAATGGATCAGAAAGGCCGCGAGCGAACTGAGCAGGGCAAAAAGGATCAGTTCGAGCTGGACGGACCGGCAGAGCGCCTCCTCGCTCTCCGGCTCCTCGCGGTAGCAGAGCGACATCCCGCTGAGCTGCTCAGGCGGCGGAAGCCGTTCGGTGTTGATGCGGGTGGTGGAGCGGGGCGCGTAACTGACCGGATAGCGCTCGGTCGTCGGCGTCGGCCCGGCCTCAGGGTGCTGAAGCGTCTGCTGAGGAAACTGCGGCATGGCGAATGGCCTCCCGGAGAGTGTCAGGAGTTGGAGCCACCTGAACGACGATCACCGCCCGGTCGTTCAGCTTCTTCCGTTCAATGTCTGCAAGCAGTTTGCGGCGG
>CAYWDW010000911.1:0-947 GCA_964457105.1 uncultured Heliobacteriaceae bacterium | reverse complement strand
ACGCGAAAGAGCCGCCAGGCGTTGCCTTCGCTCTCAGCGCAGTGCGGGCCGGGAAAGACGGTCCCGGAAAAGATTTCAGCGAGCGGCGCATCCTCGAGGAGTTCACGCCGCGGCTCTCCCATCCGGCAGTACCAGAGGACGGCGAGTTTCTCGGCGAGCGCCTGTCCCGCCGGAGCCCTGGCCCGGTACTTCGGCAGGCCGAGCTGCCCGGCAGCCTGCTCGCTGATCTGGTAGTAGCTGATCCCGCCGGGGAAGGCGCGCGGACGACAGAGCAGCAGCCCCTGCTGGCGCAGCCGCGTCAGCACATTGTCGCAGGAGGCGGGGCCGAAGAATTCACGCTCGATCACGACGCGCAGGCTGAGGTAGTAGCGTCCGATGTGGCGAAGGATTTTCTCGTCGCGGGCTTCCATGCTTACCAGACCTCGTAGGGGAGACTCCGCGTCCGGCAGTAGCCGTGAAACGCCTCGAGTTTCCCACGCGCATACTCACCGCCAAATTCGACGACGCGTGTGAAGCTCTCCGTCCGAATGAGCGCGTCGGGCAGTTTCTCTCCCCGGATCTGTGGCCGCGAGCGTTTGATCAATTCCTCCGAAAGCCAGTTCGGAACCAGTTCCGGATGCCGCTCCCGGTAGCGGAGAAAGAGCGTCGCCACGTGGAGGTCGTGGGTCTGCTCGGCGGCTTTCGGAAATCTGCCGCCCCGGCCCCCGTAACGCACCCCGGCCTGCGGGGTGGCAATGATGCACGGCGTGTGCCGGAGCGGTGCGGTAAAACGGGAGCAGAGCTGCCACGAGGCGGCCCCGAAATCCGGCTCCGCCGCGCCCGGCTCCCAGGCGATGACCGGCGCGGCCAGTTCCAGCTCCGGGCGTGCCATGAGCGTGCAGCCTGTCACCAGTCCGGCGCGCTCAAGGAGCTTCATCCGGGCCCGCGCCTGCGGCTCGCCTGCCGCC
>CAYWDW010000910.1:0-2447 GCA_964457105.1 uncultured Heliobacteriaceae bacterium | reverse complement strand
GACGTGACCGCCGACGGCGCGCTCTATTTTTCAGCGGCTGGCAACGAAGGCAACGTCAATGACGGCACTGCCGGAGTCTGGGAAGGTGACTTCAGGGATGGCGGCATGCTTGCGACGCTGCCGTTCGCGGCTGAATACAGGGTGCATGATTTCAGCGAAGGCGTGATCTCAAATCGCCTGCGCCGGGCGGGCGCGGCCATTACGCTGTCCTGGTCTGATCCGCTCAGAGGTTCGGCCAATGACTATGACCTGTTTGTGCTGGATGCGACGCTGACCGTGGTCAGATCAGCCTCGCTGACTTTGCAGAGCGGCACGCAGGATCCCTATGAAATCGCCCGCGTCTTCACTGCCGGTGATCGCATCGTGATTGCCAAAGATGTCAATGCCGCGCTGCGCGCGCTGCATCTGAACACGCTCAGAGGCGAACTCGCCATTGCGACCGCGGGGCAGATCCACGGACATCCGGCTGCCGTCGGCGCTTATGCCGTTTCGGCTGTGCCGGCCTCAGCGGCGCAGGGCGGGGCCTTCAGCGGCGGGCCGACTACGCCGGTCGAACCCTTTACGGCAGACGGGCCGCGGCGCATCTTCTTCAATGCGAACGGGACGCCCGTGACACCAGGCAATCTGCTGTTTGCCACGAATGGCGGCACCGTGCGGCAGAAGCCGGACCTGACGGCAGCGGACGGCGTTTCAACTTCGGTGCCGGGCTTTGCGACTTTCTTCGGCACGTCAGCCGCCGCGCCGCATGCGGCAGCGATTGCCGCGCTGCTCAGGTCGGGCCTGCCGCAACTGAGCCATGACCAACTGCGCGAGGCGCTGACCACGACGGCGCTCGACATCGGCCCTCCGGGTTATGACCGCACCGCAGGCTGGGGCGTCATGACTGCCCTGCCGGCGTGGCTCAAAGTCTCGCCGACAGCCCTGCTTGAAGTCGCTACGACTACAGCGACGGCGGTGCCGACCGAAGGCGACGGCGATGCATTCATTGAACCGGGCGAAGGCGGCGCGCTCACGGTGCGATTGCTCAATCAGGGCAACGCCCCAGGCATCGGAGTGATCGGGACGCTGACGGCAAACACGCCGGGCGTGGTCATCACGTCGGCTGAATCGCCGTATCCTGACCTTGCGCCAGGCGGCAGCGGCACAAATCTGAACCCGTTCAGATTCAGGCTCGACCGCAGCTTTGCGTGCGGCGCGCGCGCCGATTTCACGCTGAGCGTCAACGCCGCTTCAGGAATGCCGACGCGCAGCTACCGGCTCAGCGTGCAGAGCGGACAGCCTTCGACTCCGGGCACGTTCAGTTACACCGGGCCGCCCGTGCCGATCCCCGACAGCTTCAGCGCCGGAGTCAATGTCAGACTGCCGGTGAGCGGATTGTCAGGCCTCATCAGCAGCATCAGATTCAGGATTGACGGCACCAACTGCAACAGCACAACCGGCGTCGGTCTGGATCATACTTTTGTCGGTGATCTGGTTTTGCGGCTGACCTCTCCGGCTGGCACGACGGTGACGCTGATGAGTCAGCCGGGCGGCCCGCTTAACGCCGGACGACACTTCTGCCACACGCTGCTTGACGATAACGCGACCATTTCCATTCAGGGCATTCGCTCAACTGGTGCGCCGCCGCTGGGGCCGCCATACACGGGAACCTTCCGTCCCGCTTCGCCCCTCGCGGCTTTTGCGGGACAGAATCCGAACGGCACCTGGACGCTGAATGTCACTGACCGCGCCACGCCTGACACCGGCAACGTGCGTGCGTTCTCAATTCTGATTACAACTTATCAGTGCGAGGACAGTCGCCCGTTCCTGGTCAGCGGCGCTGAACTGAGCCGGGATGCGCAGTCGAACGAACTGCTGGCCAGGGTCACGCTGCGTAACGACGGCAAAAGCGCAGCGGGGCCGATTTCGCTGACAGCAGCTTCGCTCGGCAACGGCGCTGACAGCGTTAATGTCAACGGCGCGCTGCCGGTGCCGGTTGGCGATCTGGCGCCGGGTCAGGCCGCAACCTTTACGCTGCGCTTTGACGGAACGAAGTTTCCGCCAGGCGCGAATGTCACGCTGCTGTATCTGTGTTCATCCTCAGGCGGCACTTTCAGCGGCGGGCACGGTCTGATTGCGCCATAACGCGCTGACAGGAAAAACTGAGTTCTGCCTGTGACAGCGGCAGAACTTTTACGGGGCCGGAGGTCTGACTGAAAACCTCCGGCCCTTTTTCTGTGCTTTATCGGCGCGCTTCCACATTCTACGCCAGCACTGCCACACAAGTTGATGGCGCAAAGCCGTCAGAACCAAAACTGCGGAAGCGCATCAGCCGCGCCGGAATTCACCGGCAAAAACGCGATCTTTCATCAGTTTCATCTGAAATCAGCAGTTCATTCAGGAACCGCTCAGTAGGCCGCCGCGTAATCACCGCTGCGACAATGAGACCTGGCCAGGTGATCGTCACG
>CAYWDW010000909.1:0-2449 GCA_964457105.1 uncultured Heliobacteriaceae bacterium | reverse complement strand
ACTTTTGTTGCCGTGCTGACGCTGGCGCTCGGCATCGGCGCGAACACGGCGATCTTCAGCGTCGTCAATGGCGTGTTGTTGCGTCCGCTGCCGTACCACGAACCGGAGCGGTTGGTGATGGTGTGGGCTGAGCAGTCGAGCCAGCAGGCGCAATCAGGTGTCACAGATTCTTCGGTCACAAATGCCGATTTTGTTGACTGGCGCAAGCAGCATCAGTCCTTTGCGGAGATGGCGGCTATGTTCGGGCATAGGCCGAACCTGACGGGTGGCGGCGAGCCGGAGTCGGTGGCTGCGCTGTACGCTTCGGCCAGCCTCTTCCCACTGCTTAACGCTCCGCTGGCGGTGGGGCGAGGGTTTCTACCCGAAGAAGACCGGGCGGGCGCTGAGCGCGTAGTCGTCCTGAGCCATGGGCTGTGGCAGCGGCGTTATGGCGCTGACCCGAAAATCATCGGACAGCAGATCACTGTGGACAATGAAGTCCGTACCGTCGTCGGCGTGACCGCGCCCGGTTTTCAATTCCCCAACCGAGGCGAACTCCCGGCGAGATTCAAAATCGCCGCGAAAGTAGACCTTTATCTGCCACTCGCCTTCACTGCGGAGGAAATGAACGACCGCGAGGATGACCATCTGGCGGTGGTCGCGCGGCTCAAACCCGGTGTCAGCGTCGAGCAGGCAAATGCGGAGATGAACGCCATCGCCCGCGGTCTGGCCGAGCAATACCCGCAGACCAACGCCGACAGGGGCGCGCGGCTCGTGCCGCTACAGCAACAGGCGGTCGGCAAGGCGCGGACGGCGTTGCTGATATTGCTGGGCGCGGTTGCGTTTGTGCTGCTGATCGCGTGCGCCAATGTCGCCAACCTGTTGCTGGCGCGCGCCGCCTCTCGGCAAAAAGAGATGGCGCTGCGCTCCGCCCTCGGCGCTAGTCGCTGGCGGGTCGTGCGGCAATTGCTGGTCGAGAGCCTGCTGCTGGCTGTTTCAGGCGGCGCAGCGGGTCTGTTGCTGGCGTGGTGGGGCGTTGAGTTATTGCTGAAGATCGCCCCCGATAATCTGCCGCGCGCGCAAGACATCCGGCTCGACATTCGTGTGGCGGGCTTCACCATACTCGTCTCGCTGCTGACCGGGATTGTTTTCGGATTACTGCCGGCGTTACAGGCGGCAAAAATAAACCTCGGCGAGTCGCTCAAAGAAGGCGGGCGCGATGCCGCCGGATTGCTGCGTCGCCGTTTGCGCGGCTTCCTGGTGGTGAGCGAAGTGGCGCTGGCTTTGGTCTTGCTGATCGGCGCGGGGTTGCTGAGCCGGAGTTTCGCGCGGCTGACCGCAGTTGATCCGGGCTTTGATCCACGAGGCATTTTGATGATGAATGTCTGGCCTCAACCACCCAAATACACTAACGCTCAAGCCAACGCTTTCCATCAACAAACACAGGAGCGCGTGCGTGCTTTGCCCGGTGTCGAAGCAGCCGCCCTTGTGCATCCCGCGCCGCTCAGCGGAGAGAGCCGCAGCACTGACTTTGGCATCGAAGGCAGACCGTCGCCGACGGCGGAACCCTTTGACGCCGACGTGCGCATCATCAGCCCGGAATTCTTCCAAACCTTTCGCATCCCGCTGGTCAATGGCCGTCTGTTCGCGGCAAGCGATGACGCGAAAGCGCCACCCGTGGTGGCCGTCAGTCAATCGCTGGCGCGCATTTATTTCGCCAATGAGAATCCGGTCGGGAAACGAATCATCATTTCCGGCGAGACGCGCGCCATCGTGGGGGTGGTGGGCGATGTGAAGCACTCCGCGCTGGACGAAGAAGCCAAAGCGGAAATTTATTTTCCCATGGCGCAATCTGCCAGAAGAACCATGACGCTGGCCGTGCGCGCGAGCGCAGACCCGCTGCAAATGGTCGCCGCCGTGCGTGGACAGATCAGGGCTGCGGACAAAGAGATGCCCATTTTCAACCTCCAGATCATGGAGCAACTGGTGGACAAATCGCTGGCGCCGCGACGGTTCAATATGCTGCTGCTCGGCGTGTTCGCGCTGGTCGGGTTGGCGCTGGCTGCAGTGGGACTCTACGGCGTGATGAGCTACACGGTCACGCAGCGCACGCGCGAGATCGGCGTGCGGATGGCATTGGGCGCACAAACGGGCGACGTGCTGCGACTGATTGTCGGAGAAGGGCTGAAGCTGGCGTTTATCGGCGCGCTGCTGGGATTGGGCGGCGCGCTGGCGTTGACGCGATTGGTGAAGACTTTGTTGTTCGGCGTGAGCGCAACTGATCCGCTGACGTTCGTGATCATCGCGGTGTTGCTGATTATGGTGGCGCTGCTGGCCTGCTGGATTCCGGCGCGGCGCGCGACGCAGGTGGATCCGCTGATTGCGCTTCGCTGCGAATGATTCGATTTTCGACAAGGAGAAAATTATGCAAACCCTCTGGCAAGACCTGCGCTACGGCGCGCGAATGTTG
>CAYWDW010000908.1:0-2450 GCA_964457105.1 uncultured Heliobacteriaceae bacterium | reverse complement strand
GATTCCACGACTTCTTCGCGCACCCAGTAACGCGGTTGCACGACATAGTTGGGATTTTGCAGCAATTCAACTGAAGGAGAGGGTAAGACGTGTCCGCGCTCACCCGGCGGAAGCAATGCATAATCGCCGTGACGGTGATTGAATTGGTACAACATTTTCGCTTCGTATAGCGGCAAATAGCGGTCGTCAGGGCTGACGAAGACATTGCCTTCGCGCCTGCATCCATCCGCTTCCAACTCCGCCGCCGTGCGGAAGTGATGCGAGTCGTTCGCCATGTGGAATAGCGTTTTGAACAACAGCCGCCAGGGATTGGATTCCGCGCGATTTTCCTGTGCTTCGCGCCACAGCACCGGCACGCGGCGATAAATGGCTTTGGTCAATTCCGCATCGGCCTGTGTGCGAAAGATCGGGCAGTTGCCCGTGTTGGGATTGAGCAAGGCAATTTCATCCGCCGTCAATGTGAATACACGGTCTGCCTGGCCAATCTCTTGGACGCGACGCCCATGGAACATAAATCTAGTTACACTTACAGAGGATGCGCTGCCAACCGCTGTGAACAAGCAAAACCTGACCATGTGGCCTTTGCCTGCGCCTTTGAAAAAGCCCTCGTTTTCAAATTCGTACAAACTTTCCAACGATCCCTGTTGTACCAAATCCTGAAAGAAATATTTGGTTGTGTCATCGGTCGCAATGCCCGACGGCACGATGATCCCTGCACGCCCCTGAGCGCGCACGGCGTTACGCGCAAGCTCGGCGAAAACGGCGTAGGTGTTGATGTCACCGCGTCCGGTCAGTGGATAGCGTCCGCCGTGCCGCAGCGACTGGCTTGCGCCTGCCGCCGAACGTAGCGCGTTGACGTATTCGCTATAAAGTGCGGGATTGTCTTCAGGCAGTTCTCGAATCAATCTTGTGCGTGCAGCTTTGTTCGGCGCGGTGGCAATGCGTGCATCGCGCGCGGCAAAGAATTCCTGTTCCTGCAACTTGATGCGTTCCCACGGCGGATTTGAAAGCAGCACATCGAAACCGTCGTCGGCAAAGACTTCGGGAAATTCGAGTGGCCAGTGAAAGAATCGTTCGCGGTCGGCGATGACCATTGCGCTGCCCGTGACGCGCGCATCCACCGCCTGCCCGGCCAGACAATCCAGCACCGCCGCCGAAGTGATGGCCGGCTGGTCGGCTTGCAGCCGTTGATAAAAGGCCGCCGTCCACAGATTGCAGGCTTCGTGTTGCCGCAACCAGTCTGAGTCAAGGCGGCTTTGTTCGTAGCGGCGTTTTTTCTCCCGAATCGCGGCGGGCGAATCGTCGCCGACAGCATCCACATCGTGACTGGCGCGGCTCAGGTCAGCGAGGTTCGTGAGCGGTTCAAGTTCGAACAAGCCGCGCTGACCGCCGCGTTCATCGCGGTTGCGCCGCGCGAGTTCGCGGGCAATCGTTTTGTCATCATCGGTGAGCGGGTCAAAGGCTTTGTCGGGAATGCCCTGTTTGAGCGTGGCGAGATCGAACACCCCGACCAGCGAATCGCCGCAACGGATGCGGTGATCGAGAAAGGTGAGCGGTTTGCCGCCCGTGTGGCTTTCGAGCCAGAGCGCAACGCGGCACAAATCCACGGCCAGCGGATTTTTGTCTACGCCATAAATGCAATGCGCGATAACGTCGCGGGTGGCTTCGCGCAAACGTTCGGGCGCAGGTTCGTCTTCGCCGGTACGCACGCGCGCCAGCTCCTTGCCAAGCCTGCGCGCCGCCGCCAGCAGAAAATGCCCCGAACCGCACGCCGGATCACAAACGCGAATCGAAAGAAGGGACTCCGCTTTTTGTTTGTCGGTTTGCGCCTGACTCAAGCGGTCGGCCAGCACCGGCTCCAATGCGGATTGAATCAACTCATTCACCAGTTGCGGCGGCGTGTAATACGACCCCGTCGTCTTGCGTTCGGAGCCGAAGAGCAATTGAAACTGCAAGCGTCCGGCGGAATCCGCTTCGACATCAGGGTGAAATTCGAGCAGGCTTTCATAAACCGAGCCGAGTTCTTCGACATCGAGCGCGGCGTAATTGACGCGCCGCCAGTTCCCGCGCTCATCCTGATACCACGCCAGCCGATAAAACGCCGTGAGCAAGGCGCGATTCGTGATCGTGCAATGATCGAGAAACTGCGGCGCAAACAGTTCGCCGTTGAGCGGCGCAAGTTGCAGCAACTCCGCCAGCCTTTCATCCGAAAAGACTTTCCACAGCACGCGCAGGCTTTGCCACAAATCATCGTCATCGGTGTAAGCCGCGCGGCTGTCGAGCATCCGGCGCAACCGCGCAATGCCGTAATGCTCGCGGTACAGCGCATCAGGACTGAGCAAACCGCGATCTTCCGACACCAGCAGAAACAGAAAGCGATAAACCAGCCGCAGCAGTTGGCGATAAAGCTCCTCTGCTGAAGAAGAGGGAAGAGAGGAGACAGGAGAGGG
>CAYWDW010000907.1:0-2451 GCA_964457105.1 uncultured Heliobacteriaceae bacterium | reverse complement strand
TCGAACCGAAAAAGACTGAGCCGTTCAAGGATGCGACGATCAATGAATTGCGCCGCGAAGTGCTGCTGCGAACTTCGCTCGGTGACATCACGCTGGCGCTCGATCCGGACCTTGCGCCGGAGCATTGCCGCAATTTTCTGAAACTGGTCGAGACTGGCTGGTACGATCACACGGCTTTTCACCGCATCATTCCGGGCTTTGTCGTGCAGGGCGGCATGGGCGAGACGCGCGTCGGCAATCCGCAACATCCGGCTGACCGGTGGGTGCATCCGCTCAAGGGCGAATTCAGTCAGACGCGCAAACACCTGCGCGGGGCGCTGTCCATGGCCCGCGCGAAGGATCCCGATTCGGCGCTGACTTCGTTCTTTCTGGTGCTGGCTCCGGCTCCGCACCTTGATGGCGAATACACGATTTTCGGCAAAATCGTGGACGGCCTTGATGTGCTGGACCGGATGGAACAGGCGCCCCGCGACGGCGAAACCCCGCGTGACCGCATCGAACTGATTGAGGCGGTCATCAAACCCTGAAGATTGCAGATTGCAGATTTGCGATTGCAGATTCAGGCAGCCGTGCCGCAATCTCAACCTCGCAATCTGCAATCTGCAATCGCCAATCTGCAATTCCATGATTCTGGTAATAGACAACTACGATTCATTCACCTACAACCTGGTGCAGTATCTGGGCGAGTTGGGGGCTGATCCGGTTGTGGCGCGCAACGATGAAATCTCGACGGATGACATCAGCAACCTGTCGCCGCAGGGCCTGGTGATTTCGCCTGGCCCCTGCACGCCCGATCAGGCAGGCATTTCGCTGGAGGTGATTCGCTGCTTTGCCGGACGGCTGCCGATGCTCGGCGTGTGTCTGGGGCATCAGGCCATCGGGCAGGCTTTTGGCGGCCAGGTCGTGCGCGCGCCTTACCTGATGCACGGCAAGACAAGCGAAATTCTGCACGATGGCCGCACGATCTTTGCCGGTCTTGAAATGCCCTTCACCGCCACGCGCTATCATTCGCTGATCGTGGACCGGGACACGCTGCCGCCTGAACTGGAAGTTTCAGCCGAAACCAGCGACAAGCTGATTATGGGATTCCGTCACCGCAAATACCCGATTGAAGGCGTGCAGTTTCACCCGGAATCAATCATCACCACAGCAGGCAAGCAGATGCTGACCAACTTTCTGACGATGATCCGAAAGGACTGATGACCTATGCCGGAAGAACACGAAACCGACCTGCCGAAATTCTTTGCCTGGGCGCGCCCCCGCGTTTACCGTGAATTTGAAGCCCGCCTCAAAGCCGACCCGCAGCTTGATCCGAACTGGACTTTTTCAGACATCATGCAGGAACTGCTGGCCGAATACCGCCAGGTGAATCAGCCGCAGACTTCTCCGGCCCGGATGGCCGACAAGGACTGATTGCCCGGCCCGGCTTTGTCCATTTTTCGCCGACGGAACAGCGGGTGAAGTCATGGCGTGTGCTGTGCTTCACCGTAATTGACGCGACCTCGTAATGCACATATCTATGGCACCGGAGTGCATGCAACTTGTGGCGTCTGTTACTCTCAACGAACTTGCGCGCGACCGGTGAACCTCACGTGAGGGATCGCACCAGGATTTTTCACTATTTGAAGAAAGGATCGCTGCATGGCTGTAACCAAGCTGCTTGATGTCACTGTCCCGGTTCGGGCCAGGCTGTCCGCGCTATGGGCCACGCTAATGTTCTGCTACATCTATGGCGACTATTTCGGTCTTTATGTGCCTGGCAAGCTTAGTGGCATGATCAACGGCGAAGGGCCTCTGGGGCCGGTCAGTCAAAGCACGCTCGTTTACACGGCAATCTTGCTCGCTATTCCCGGCCTGATGGTGTTTTTATCGCTCGCGTTGCCGCCAGTCGTGTGCCGTTGGGCCAATATCTTGTTCGGAGCTTTCTATATTGTGGTTATGGCGCTCACCATGCCGGGGGCGTGGAGCTTTTACGTCCTTCTGGGCATCGTTGAAATTATCATTGGGCTATTCACTGTCTGGTCCGCGTGGCGCTGGCCACGCCAGAGCAGCGCAGATGTCGCCAGTGAGCCTTAACAACTCCTTCAAGCTGACGCTGCTTCGCAGCGCGGCTTAATTCAAGCGTCAGGCCGTTGAATATATGCAGGTTGTAACAAAGGCAATTATCTCCAAACCGCCGGATAAACTGTGGCCGCTTCTATGTTCATCCAGGATGGATCCCGAAATTCCCTGCCTGTTCCGCTTTGGAATTCCTAAACCAGTAGAATGTCGCCTGCCGGATGGTGTCGGAGGTGTTGGCCATCAGCGACAATGTGTATCAGATCGAGGAATCATCAATCAACGGATCATTCAGTGGGACGAGCCGAATACATTGCGATTTGAGATGGAAGATACGAACTTATATTTCAGGCCGTGTATTGACTCGATCATTGAGGAATTTCAATTGAAGGC
>CAYWDW010000906.1:0-2455 GCA_964457105.1 uncultured Heliobacteriaceae bacterium | reverse complement strand
CTGTCTCAAGCTGAAATACTGGCCATCGTCAATGCGGGCGGCGCAGGCAAGTGCAAGTGAGAATCAGGGTCGTCAGGATGGTGAACTTCTTCCACATCCCGGACCTGACCATCTGATCTGTCTGAGGACTGAGTAGCGGGTTCAACCCGGCGCTCAGTCCTCTTTGATTGATGACGGATGGCTGATGACCAGAGGCGCGGCCTGATGGTCAGTTCAGCTTTTCATGACAGCCAGAACTTCAGCCATTCGGCTTACTGCTGCCCGCCTGACTTCATCGCCGTTGTTCTGGCGCCGTTGCCGCTGGTTCTGGCGGCGGGTTTAGCCGGAGCAGCATTGCCAGCAGCCCTGGTCGGATGATAGTTCGGATAAGGCGGGCGCACGGTCTTCTTCGGCGGGTTGCGTTTGAGCGCCGCCATCACGATTTCAACGGCTTTTTCAAGCTGCGGGTCTTTGCCTTCGCGCCAGGCTTTCGGATCCATTTCGACTTCGATGTCGGGCGCGACGCCGTGATTTTCGATCTCCCACTGACCTTCGGGATTGTAGAAAGCGAAATGCGGCGCGGTCACACTGCCGCCGTCAATCAGCACCGGATAGCCGCCGATGCCGATCAGGCCGCCCCACGTCCGTTTGCCGATCAGCGGGCCGATCTTTTCGCGGCGGAACAGCCAGGGCATGTAATCGCCGCCCGAACCCGCATATTCATTGACGATCATCGCCTTCGGGCCGGGCATCGTGCCGAACGGCTGACGGAAGTCATCACCATCGCGCACCGCCCAGTAACTGTTGAGCGGCTTCTTCAGATAATCAATGATGTAATCAGCCGCAGAACCGCCGCCGTTGAAGCGTTCGTCAATCACTGCGCCTTCCTTGTCGAGTTGCGAGAAGTAATAGCGATTGAAGTTCGTGTACCCGCCCTGCGCCGTGTCGGGCAGCCAGACATAAGCGAGTTTGCCGCCCGTCATCTGCGCCACCTTGCGGCGATTGCCTTCAATCCACGCGAGGTTGCGCAACCCGTTTTCATTCGGCACCGGCACGACCGTGACTTCGCGCGAGCCGGAACCATCGGCGTTCGGGCCGACGCGGATGACGACCTGTTTGCCTGCCGTGCTTTCAAAGAAGCTGTAAACATTGTCGTTCGCCGTCAGGTTACGGCCACTCACGGCGAGCAGGTATTCGCCGACCTGCACGTTCACGCCCGGCTGTGTGAGCGGCGCGCGAAGCTGCGGGTTCCAGTTTTCGCCGTTGAAGATGCGCGCAAAGCGGTAACGCCCGTTTTCGATTTTGTAATCGCAGCCGAGCAGTCCGCCGGGCACGCGCTTCGGATCAGGCACATCGCCGCCGCGCACGTACAGATGACCAACCGTCAGTTCACCGAGCATTTCATCGAACAGGTAATTCAGATCGGCGCGATGCTGCAGCGATGCGAGGTAAGGCTCGTATTTTTTTGCCGCCGCCTGCAAATCAAGCCCGTGATGATGCGGGTCATAGAAAAAGTCGCGTTCGATGCGCCACGTTTCGCGGTACATCTGCTGCCACTCGGCGCGCGGGTCAACGTGAACTTCCATTTCATCGGTCCTGAGGCGACCATCGCCGGGTTTGACGGGTTGCATCGTTGACGCGATGAACCAGTTCTGGCCCTGGCGATAAAGCATCTTTTCGCCGCTCGCTGACAGGTCGAAGGCGCTGACGCCGTCAACCACCCGGTCAAGCTTGCGTTTCTCAAGATCGTATTTCTGGACGGTCGCTCCGAATGGCGCGCCCGGCGCAGGCGGCCCGCTCGGAGCTTCATAAATAAACAGCGTGCCGGCTTTGCCTGCGGCGAGGCCGCCGTAATTGCGCGCCGGAACCGGCAGCGCCAGGATGCGCTGACCGATGCCGTCAAAATCAATCGTGACGACCACAGTCTTTGCCCGGTCGCTACTGCTCCCGGTACTGTTCGGGCCTTTCGGCGCTTCGTCCTTCTTTTCTTCAGCGACCTTTTCTTCATCGCTTTCCGGCGCGAGCGGCGAAGGGTCGGTCTTTTTCAGCACGGCCAGGTAAATGCTGCGCGTCGGGCGATGCGGGTAGCTGGTCATATCGAAGCCGAAGACCGCCGGGCCGATGTCAGTGCTGCCCGTGAAGTAAAGATACTTGCCGCCCTTGTCGAACGCGGCATGGCGCGCATCGCTCAGGCCGTCGGTGACCTGCGTGCTTCTGGCGTCTTCGAGCGAATAGACAAAGACCGCGCTGTACCACGATTCGAGCGGTTTGGTGTAAGCAATCCAGCGACTGTCGGGCGACCACGCCGGATTGTTGTCAAACCCGCGCCGCGACGTATCCACCTTGACCGGCTGACCTTTTTCAATGTCCACGTACCACAGGTTCAGCCGCTTGTCGCTGAAGGCGATCTTTTTGCTGTCGGGCGACCACGTCGGCGAATAGTAAAACGACGGTTCAAGTTTGATCTTCCTGACCT
>CAYWDW010000905.1:0-2459 GCA_964457105.1 uncultured Heliobacteriaceae bacterium | reverse complement strand
CGATTCAATAGCCGGGGGTGCAACCCCCGGAAGCGTGCCGACCCCGGAAAGCAGCCCTGTAAGGGCGAAAGACGATTGTCACGAAGTCACGAAATTACTGACGCCCTTTCAGGGCTGACCGATTTCTCGCATCTCACTGGGGGTTGCACCCCCGGCTATTGAATCGCGCCCCTGCGGGGCAACGACAATCGAATGCAGCGCGCCCCTGCGGGGCAACGACAATCGAATGCAGCGCGCCCCTGCGGGGCAAAGACAGTTGCGGCTGCTCAAAGAGTTCCCGCACCTGTTGATTTCAACCCGTCAAACCGGGCTGCCCATCATCTCCCGCCTCGCATTATCAGATTGAAGCTGCCGCGCTCGCGGAAGTTCGGGTCATTGTCAAGCTGCGCAATCTCCAGCCGTCCGAGTTCCAGCCGACCTGATTTGATGGCTTCGTCGCTGTCTCGTCCCTGGCGCTGAAACTTTGTGACTTCGACCGAATCAACTCCGGTGACAGCCTGCGCGGCGGCCATCAGCCGACTGAGAAAGACCGGCTGACCGAACGTGAAATTGTCAGGATGAAACACGCCGCGCCGACCATCGGGCCGCACGCGACTGCTGAAAACTTCAAGCAGCGCGGCCTTGACGTCGCTGACCAGATAATCCGCTTTGACGCAGACGATCATTTCGACTTCGAGCGGGACATAAAGCGGGCCGTCAACTTCCAGATCGTGACCAGCCATGCGGAATCGCTCAAGGCACTGCCGGATGTTTGTCTCAAATGATTCATCAACGGCGCTGCCGCCGGTGCGATCAACCGTCAGAAAGACTGTGCGCCAGCTTCCCGTCCAGCGCATCGTCGCGGCGGCGCGCTGCACGTCTGAAGCGCAGCGCAACGCCACGGCAGCGTAATCATCCGGCGTGACGGCGCGCTCCTGCGTGCGAAAGGCCTGCGGCGCGTTCTGTCTGACCTGCTCGATGCTTTCAGGTTCAAGCCCGCCGCGCGCAGGCAGCGGATTACGCACTCCGGCAATTACCTGATCGTTGATGCCTGCGTCATTGCTGACCAGATGCACGAGCGAATCAGCGCCGATGTTGCCAGCGACGCCATTGCCCGTGCGGTATGCGGCGATGAACTGCGTGCCTGATGCAGGCCGCGCGCCGGACCGATTATCGCCGAAGCGCAAAAAGGCCTGGCCGTCAGTTTCAATTTCAACGACAAATTCCGTCGCGTTCGCGTGACTGCTGATCAGATCGCGTTGCGGCTGCCACACGTCGGCATTGATGGCAGGCGCAGTCAGCGCGATCACCGGCAGCAGGCTGTCTGTGGTCCAGTGCATCGTCGCGTTTGCCGAGGCCAGAGGTTTGTCAGGATCGAATGGCGCAGCGTGCGTGAGCGGCGATTGGCGCAGCGTCGGGCGAAAGCGCGGCGGCGTCAGTGTGACGGTGCGCTCAGCGCAGCGGCTGTCATTGCCGGTTGCAACTTTCGTCAGCGCCGGATTCGGCGCAGGCACCGGCGGCAGTTCTTCAGCTTCAATCGTCAACCCGTGATCGGCCAGGGCGATATTGCCGAACGCGACGCTGACATCTTCAGACAACGCTGTGCCGTTGCGCGCCGAGATGCACAGCGCAAACGGCAGCGCGTCATCCTGATGCCAGGCGATTTCTGTCAGCAGCACTGCATTCTGATTCGGTGGCGAAGTGAGCGGGCCGAAAAGCGGATCGAAACTCTGCTTCACCTCAGTCAGGCGCACAGCGCAACGATGCGTCGGGTCGGCGTCTTCGGCTTCGCCTGTCTGCGGGCCGCGCACTTCAGCGAGGAGCAGCACATCGCCCGGCTGCAGATGCGGGAAGCTGCCGCGCAGGGTCGCTCGCGTTGCCCCTTTCGGCAGGCAGCATTCGAGCGCGCTCCAGGTGTAAAACTTCATTTCGTTGTGCGCCGCAAACAACGTGAGGTCGTGCATCAGCTCGAACACCTGCGGACGGGCGCGCAACGCTTTGTCATAAGCCGGAGAGTTGAGCGGCATCACCGCAGGCTGCCCGGCCACGCGAGTCAGCAGTTTTGTGACGCGCCCGTTCACAATTTTTTTCAGCTTCACATGGCTGACGCCTGGCTGCGCAATCACCTGCACCCACGCGCGCGCGTTGCTGCCATCGTGCATTGCGTAATCAACCAGCCGGGCGTGCCTGCGCACCGAAATGCGGCGCCGCGCCGTGCCCAGATAACTTTCCGTCGCCACAGCGTCCTGCTGATAACTCAGATAGTCGCCGACATAAGCCAGCAGTTCGATCAGCGCGATGCCCGCATCAGCCGCGCTGCGCTCCTGCCACTGCGGCATCAGCGTCGCCATCCGGTCCAGCATCAACTGTCGAAAGCTCGCATAATCCTTCGCCAGATAATTGATGTCAGGTTGCGGCAGTTGTGCAGGCGGACAGATACGCGCGGTCTGACAATCAAAATCAGACGGGCACGCGACCTT
>CAYWDW010000904.1:0-2467 GCA_964457105.1 uncultured Heliobacteriaceae bacterium | reverse complement strand
CGCCCGAAGCGTGCGATTCATCAACAAAGAGCAGCGCGCCGAACTCACGCGAAAGTTGCACCAGTTCAGGCAGCGGCGCCAGATGCCCTTCCATCGAAAACACGCCGTCAGTGGCGATCACTTTGAGGCGGTAATTTTTCTCGCGGTCGGCTTCAAGCAGTTGCCGCAGGTGCGCGACCTCGCGGTTGCGATAGAGCCGCGACACCGTGTTTTTGGCGACCGCGCGACACAGCCGCACGCCGTCAATGATGCTGGCGTGGTTGTACTGGTCGCTGTAAATGGCATCGGTGAAATCGGTCTGCCCGAAATCATTGGCGTAAAGCGCCGTAAAGAACGCTTCGTTCGCAGCAAAGCACGATGAATGCAGAATCGCCGCTTCGCAGCCGACAAAGCGCGCAATGCGATCTTCCAGTTCCAGGTGAATCGGCTCGGTGCCGCACAGAAAGCGCACCGACGACAGGCCAAAGCCCCATTCATCAAGGCCGCGATGCGCAGCCTCTTTGACGCGCGGGTGATTGGCGAGGCCGAGGTAGTTGTTTGAAGCGAGCATCACCGCCTCGCGCCCGCCGACTTTGACGCGCCCGCCCTGTTCGCTTTCGAGCGGGACTTCATACTTGAAGGTTTGGGCTTCTTCGAGGTTTTTCAGTTCCTGACTGAGCGTGGCATAAAGCTGATCGGGGTTCATCTCAGGCCTCCGTTCTGAAGGTTGGGTCGGGTGTCAGCAGCACCTTGACGGCTTCCTGCGAGCGCACGAGTTCAAAGCCGCGCTCGAAGTTTTCAAGCAGCACTGGTTCGCGGGCGATGATCTTTTCGAGCTTCGCCTTCAGCCCTGATTTGTCAGCCGCCAGCAGGTCGAGCATCGTGTACCAGGTCTCAAACATCCGCCGCCCGAAAATGCCGCGCATCGTGACGCCCTTCCAGATCAGGTGATTGCCCACGTCAAAGGCCGCGAGCGGGCGCGACGGAATGCCGAGCAGCATAATCTGTCCGCCGTTTTTGACGAGCGTGCCGGCATCGTTGTAAGCCGCCTGAGCGCCGCTCATTTCCAGCACCACGTCCACGCCGCCGCCGTGTTCGTCCCGGATGCGCTCAAAAAGTTCCTGCTTCTGTCCCGGCGCATTTGTTTCGTTCGTGTCGAAACAGTAATCGGCGCCCATCTCGTGCACAATGTCAAAGCGACGGCGCAGGTGGCCTGAATCAATGCCGCTGGATGAAACTGAAAAATCGGTGACGTAAATCCGCGTCGCTCCGAGCGCGCGCGCCACTGCCGCCGCCATCATCCCCTGCGTGCCGCAGCCCAGAATCGCCACCGTTTTGCCCGAGACATCGCCTTCCATCACCGTATGCACCGCGTTGCCGAGCGCATCCAGAAACGCGCCAAATCGCGGCGGGATCATTTTTTTGCCGCCGAATCTTTCGAGGTTGATCAGGTTGTCGAACGGCACGCAGACGTAATCGGCAAACGTGCCGTCGAGGTGGACGCCCTTGA
Organism: uncultured Heliobacteriaceae bacterium; assembly: GCA_964457105.1. Lineage (GTDB taxonomy): Bacteria > Acidobacteriota > Blastocatellia > RBC074 > RBC074 > DASRDU01. The sequence goes on along the minus strand of CAYWDW010000904.1, from coordinate 978 downwards.
TGCGCACATTCTGGCAGACGTGCTTGCGTCCGGTCATGCACTGATGGCAGTAACCGCAGGCGATGTGCATTTCGCTGGTCACGTAATCACCGATGCTGACCAGGTCTTTCGGCACACCGGCCCCGATCTCGACCACTTCGCCGCAGAATTCGTGACCGATCACGAGCGGCTGAAAGTTGCTGATCTCATCGCCCAGGTAACGCAGCATTTCATCGCGGATGCCCTTGCGTGACGAGGAGTGATAAATGCCGAAATCAGTGCCGCAGATGCCGGCAGCGAGTACGCGGATTCTGACTTCCGCCGGATGCAGCCTGGGTTCAGAGGCATGGTCAGTGAATTGTAAACCGTCTTCATCAAGTCTGAGTTTCTTCAGCGCTTTCATGCAGGGTTCCTTTCAGGCGACCCGGACAGCACCATCGGGCCTGCCGCGTTGTCCTTTGAAGTAGAGATGATTGATAACCGCGAACGTGATTATCAGAGTAATCAGCAGGCATGGCAATGTCAGCGCGAAGATGTACAATCGCGGCTGGCAGTAAATCGAAGCACGCCACACCAGGCCCGGACAGGGAGCGTGCGCAGGTCGCACGCATCAGCAAACCGCTCCAAGCTCTAACAGGAACTCAGCAGAACAATGATTACTCTCAATGATATTCAGCAGGCGCAGCAGCGCATCCGTGGCGCGGTTGTGCGCACGCCCTGTTTACAATCACTGACGCTCAGCCGCATCTGCGGCTGCAATACTTATTTCAAACCCGAAAACCTGCAAATGACCGGCAGCTTCAAGGAACGCGGCGCGCTCAACAAGCTGCTGCTGCTCAGCGAGGCCGAACGCCGCGCCGGCGTGATTGCCGCGAGCGCAGGCAATCACGCGCAGGGCGTGGCCTATCACGCGACCCGGCTGGGCATTCAGTCAACCATCGTCATGCCGCGCCCGACGCCGCTCATCAAGATCAGCAACACGCGCGACCTCGGCGGCGA
>CAYWDW010000903.1:0-2474 GCA_964457105.1 uncultured Heliobacteriaceae bacterium | reverse complement strand
ACCGACTTCCGACTGCCTCCGGTCGCACGCATCTGTAGCCAGAACATTCAGTCAAACATCCCGCCAGCTTCGACCTGCATCATAAGCCCGCGCGTGAGACAGCAGACTTTTGCTCACGACCGGGACTGATGGTATAACCCCCGCTGAAAACACGAGGCCCCTTTCATCACTGGAGGCGAAGCTATGACACATAACAAATCTATTTTATTGCCCGCACTCAGCGCCCTGCTGCTGTGCCTGCTGTCGGTGACGGCGGCTTTTGCACAGCGCGATTCTTACGGTGACAACCGCAACGATCAGCGCCAGGCCCGCTTTCGCTGGGAAGGCGTCGTTGATGGCACGACCTTCATTCGCATCAGCCGCCGTCAGGTTGATTATGAATACCGCTCCGGCTCGCCCGTGCAGCGGCAGCGTTATGACTTTTCTGATCCGCTGCCCTTTCAGCGCGTGGATGTGCGCCTGAATGTGATCGAAGGTCGCGGTGAAGTCACACTGCTTGAACAGCCGCGCAGCGAAAACAATTTCACGGCGCTCGTGCGCATTGACGACAATGACCGGGGCACCGGGAATTACGCTTTTGAACTGCTCTGGGAAAGGCCGCGCAACAGCGGCGGAAACAGGGGGCGCGACACCGAGACGTTTGAATGGAGTGGCCGCGTGGATGGTGAATCAGTCATCAGAGTGCGCGGCGGCGATGTCAGAATTGACCACGTCAGCGGCAACGGCGTCACCGATAACGATCAGCGTTTTTCCAAAACCATGCCGCTGCAACCGTTTCAGGTCAGCCTGGTTGAAACGAGCGGGCGCGGCGAAATTCGCCTGATCGAACAGCCTTCGCGGCGCAATGATTTCACGACTGCCGTCAGAATCCGCGACCCGCAGGGCGGCGCCAGCCGCTATTCATTTACGCTGGCGTGGCAGGCGCCGCGCAATCAGCGGCCTGGTGATCGGCCACGCAATGATTATCCGGGGCGCGGTGACAATCAGCCGTTCGGCGTCGGCCTGGTCTGGTCGGGCCGCGTTGACGGGACGGACCTGCTGCGCATCAGGGGCAATCAGCTTGACATCGAACATCAGACCGGCGTGCCGATCATCGGCGCTGATTACCGTTTCAGCAAAGCGCTGCCGAACGCGCCCCGCACCGTCAGCGTGCGCAAGCTCAAAGGTCGCGGCAAAGTCACCGTGATTGAACAACCGAACCAGTCCAACAATTTCACCGCGACCATCAGAATCGAAGACAAGGACGGCGGCTCATCACACTATGAAATCGAAGTAAGCTGGTAAGCCTGCTTCACAAATCACCACCGCCTGCTGAAGCACGTGCGCTTCAGCAGGCTCTTTTATTGCCGGTGGTCAGTCGCGGGATCAATCCTTGCTGCCGGTTGAGGGTCAGGCTTCAAGCGGGTTTTCGGGCCACTGATGGCGCGGGTAGCGGCGGCTGAGTTCGCGGCGCACCTGCGGATAAGTGCGCTGCCAGAAGCCGGCCAGGTCGGTGGTCACCTGCACCGGGCGCTGATTGGGCGCCAGCAGGTGCAGCACCAGCGGCACGCGACCACCGGCGATTACCGGCCCTGATTTGAGGCCGAAAAAATCCTGCAGGCGCGACGCAAGCCAGGGCGCCTGGCCGGGTTCGTAATTGATGCGCACATTGCGGCGCGCGCCAATGCTGATGCGTTCAGGCGCCATCCGCGTCAGCAGTGCAAGCTGCTCAGCCGACAGACGCGCCAATAACAGTTGCCTGAGTTCACCGCCCTGCACAGCCGCGCGCAGGTCAGCAAAGCTGCGACGGCCCCGGCACAATTCAGCAAGCGCGGCCTGCGCCTCATCTGCGGTGATTTCACTGAAAGCGGCTTCAGGAAAAGTGCGCGCCATAAATTCAACGCGAGCCAGTAACCGGCTCAGTTCAGCTTCATCAATAAAAGCGCGCAACCCCGCATTCAGCGCGGCGGCGGCGAGTGTCTGCGTGACCTGATCGTGATTGGCGACGGCGCTGCGCGATTCATCAATGACCAGTTGTTCGTAAAGCAAACGGCTGACGGTTTCGACCCGCTCGGCCTGAGCATTCCAGGTGGCCTCGGTTGTTTCCGTGATGGCATTGGTGAACAGATCCAGCAGCCAGTCCGGTTTGATCGCGCTTGCCAGGCGCACAAGGTTGCTGCGGCGACTGGCTGAGGCCTGGTCGCGGCGTTCTTCGACTTCGACGGCCACCATCAATTCAGCCGCGCGCACGACGCTTGAAGGCGACAGCGTGGCGCCTGCGCCGTTTGACAGCAGCAGGTCCGGCTCGCCCTTTTTGCGCCGCCGCGCCACACGGTCAGGATAGCCGCTGAGAATTGAAATCAGCAGTTGTTCGTCATCGCCTGCGTGACCCTGCTTCGCTGCGGTGCTGACCATGCGCTGCAACTGCCGCCGCACCCGATCAACAGCCAGCACCGCGCCGGCATCAAGGTTCAGCGCGCGCAATTTGTCAGCCG
>CAYWDW010000902.1:0-2479 GCA_964457105.1 uncultured Heliobacteriaceae bacterium | reverse complement strand
TCCGAAATCATTGGCGAGATACAAATCAGGTTTGTGGTCGCCGTTCACGTCAGCAAATGCGGCGGCATAGCTCCAGCGCGAATCGTCCACGCCCCATTTCTTCGCTTCTTCCCTGAAGGCGCCGTTGCCCTGGTTGATGAACAGCAGATTCGGCGTGCCGTTCGTAGCGCGAAACCACGAATCGGGCACGACCTGACCGTATTTGTTGTACGACGCCACGTAAACATCGGGCTTGCCGTCACTGTTCACATCGGCGACGGCGGCTGAAAAACCAAAGGCCTGCACGGCGACTCCGGCTTCGGGCGACACGTCGCGGAAGGCTGGTTTGCCATCGGGAATCAGGCGATTTTCAAGCAGAATCTGCTGGCCGACACTGGCGATAAAAATGTCAGTGTCGCCGTCGTTGTCGTAATCAAACGCCACCGGCCCCGCGCCGCTGACGAGCGATTGCACGCCTGCGGCTTCGGACGCATCGCGGAAGCGGCCCCGGCCATCGTTGAGATAAAGATAGTTGCGATCAGACGCAGTGACGAACAGATCAATGTTGCCGTCGTGATTGAAATCGCCCGCCGCTGCGCCGTGCCAGACGAAGCCCGTGTTGCCCGCTTCACCGTAAGCCGGAATCACGGCGCCGAGGCCCGCCGGTTCACCGACTTCGCTGAAAATGTCAGTCGTCGCTACCAGCGAATTCATTGCGCCAATCGCAAATTCACGAATGAACCATTTGCCTGGATGCTGGCTCAGGTTGTTTGCAATGCCGCCTGAGAGTTTGCTGTCAGGACTAAAAGCAAAGACCGTGTCAGCCGTGCCGCGCATCCATTCGCGCTGCCCTTTGCTGTCGCGCCCGATGATGTAAAAGCCAACGGTCGCTCTGGCCACGTTGCCGTTGTCGGCGAAGTTCGAGGCGCGCAGCTTGAAGCGCACGTCTTCGATTTCGGCAAAGTTTGAGAGAAAGGCGTCCCACTGCTTCACGATGTCGGCGCGACTCGTTGCGGCGGTCCGCTTCGGCTCGAACTGCCAGCCGTGTTTCTGCACCCATTTGACTTCGGGCGTCTGCGCCGTCGGTGACGCAGGCAGCGGCGTGGTCATCGCGGGGTCGGCAAAAAATTCAGCGATGCGCCGCGTGTTGTAATCGCGCACGATGACCGAGAGTTCAAGCAGACCGTTGGCGATGTCTTCCGAACGGTCTTCGATGTCTTCCAGGTAGCGGCGGTCAACGTCGGCCTTTGGCACAGGCGGCGTCTGCGCCGTCTGCATCAGCGCGCGACGCGACGGAGCAATGATGGCAACTGCGAGCAGCAGCGCCAGGCAGCAGATTATCAGGGGCTTGTGCATACGAATCACTCCTTCAGGTTCAGCAGGCGGCCTGCCGTTGCTTTCGTCAAATGAAGGTGAAGACAAACAGACAGCCGGACAAGTGAAGCTCACATATCCGTGTTCACAGTCTTCGTCCGCGGAGCGGGCGATTCTGAATTCACGTTCTTTGTCCGCGTCAGCGGACGGCAGAGCGTAGCCCCGGATGGAGCGTCAGCGGAATCCGGGGAACCGTGCGATTAAAGGTTCCAATCCGCGGAGCGGATGGCAGAACCGATGTCAACATCTCTCTGTCGCCCGCTGACGCGGGCTGGCATCGGATCTTCACGCCACCCCGGATTCCGCTGACGCTTCATCCGGGGCTACGCTCTGACCGTCCGCTGACTCGGACGAAGAACGGTTGCAGCGCAGGCCGCACAGCAAGGGCCAAAGCTACGCTCTGACCGTCCGCTGACTCGGACGAAGAACATGAACTCAGAACCGTCCGCTGACTCGGACGAAGAACGTGAACTCAGAACCACCCGCTGACGCGGACGAAACTAACCCGCCCTTATCCAACCCACCCAACAAGGCTGCGCTCTGACCGTCTGCTGACGCGAACTCAGGAATGGTGGATCTTCCGAGCGCGTTCAGAAACTGTACTGAAAGAAAATATTCATCCGGTTATCAATGCCTGCGCGCGAGCCTTTGTAATCGGTGCGCCAGCGATAGTAATCAACGCCGATCAGAAAATTGCCGCTCGGCGTGATGCGCTGCCCGACATAGGCTGAGCGGTTGCGCGTGCGTCCGCCATTCGGAAGGTCCGCGTCAACCGGATCATCTTCAATGAAACCCGGCAGCAGCATCCAGTATTTCGAGATTCTGAAATTCAGTTCGGCCCAGCCGCCACGCGCGCGGATTTCACGACCCGTGTTCGGATTGATGCCCTGCGCGATGCCGCCGCGAACGTCATTGAGATTGCGGCCCCACCAGCCCTCGCCGCGCAGCAGCACTTTCCCGGCCAGCGGCACGGTGTAATCAACGGCCAGCAACTGACTGCGAAACCCGGTGCGTCCGGCAAAAGCCCTGGTCGTCTGCGTCCAGGCGTAATAACCGCTGAAGCCAATGTTGACGGCCTGATCCTTCACCCACAAGCTGCGACTGTAACCGATGCGCGATTGCAGAT
>CAYWDW010000901.1:0-2481 GCA_964457105.1 uncultured Heliobacteriaceae bacterium | reverse complement strand
ATTGAGGTGCGCGCCGTTTCACCTGCCTCCCGCTCCAGCGCGCGCCTGAGCGCCGCCAGCGAAGACCCGATTCCAGGCGTGACGGCGCAGGCGCTGGCCGAAGAGATTGAACGCTTCGGGCATCGCAACGTGCGCTATATCGGCGGCGTGGACGCTGGCGCCAGGGCGCTGGCCGAAGTCGCGCAGGCCGGCGACCTGGTGCTGACGCTCGGCGCCGGCAATGTCTGGCGCGCGGGCGAGGAGTTCATTGCAAAGGCCAGCGCGTGAACACGAAGCTTCAATTTCAAATCTCAGAGTTGAAATTTGAGATGCGGGAATTGAGATCACCGATGAGGAGAGAGTCGCTTGAGTTACCCGCTCAGAAATTTCGATCAGGATCGGTCGCGCCGTCGGCCCGGGAGTAAAGCCGCGCTGCGCGCCGTCGAACGTGTGGATGAAATCGAAGCCATGGCGCGGGCGACTGAGTCACAGTGTCGTTCGTGGCAGTGGCTGAAAAATTTCACCGCCCTGCGCGTTGGCGGTCCGGTGGCCGCGATTGTCTATCCCTCAACTGTCGCGGGCGCGGCGCAGATGGTCCATCAACTGCAGCAGGCCGGCATCAGTTGGCGCGCGCTCGGACACGGCACGAGCATTCTGGCGGCTGATGACGTGCATGACTTTGTGGCCATCAGCCTGCGGCTGCTGGATGAGCGGTTGAGCTTTGACGGGTCGCTGGTCACGGTGCATGCGGGCTACAGCCTGATTGCGCTGGTGAAGGCGGCGGCTGAACGCGGGCTGTCGGGACTCGAAGGTCTGGCCGGTCTGCCGGGCAGCGTTGGCGGCGCGCTGCGCATGGAAACGGAAAGCGCAGGCTGCGATTTGTGGCGGCTGGTTGAGCACGTGACGATTGCCGAACGCGGCGCGCTCAGGGTGATTCCGCAGAAGGATCTTGTTTACCGCGACATTGTTTACAAGGAAGGCAATCGCGGGCTGGCCGAAGATTCACTGATTCTGACGGCGACGCTCAAACTGTCGCCGGGCAGTCCGGCAAACATCAAGGAAGAAACCGAACGCCAGGCGCTCAAGCGCTGCGCGTCCGCGCCCGAATTGCATGCAAATGCCAGCCGCGTTTTTGACGATGTTTCGGTTGAGCCGCCGGCCGGCGTGACGGGGCTGAGCGCCGGGCAGGTGGTTGACGAACTCGGCTTCAAAGGCCGGGGGCACGGCGGCGCGCGCGTTTCTGAAGCGAATGCTGAATACATCGTCAATGAAGGCACGGCCACTGCCGATGACGTGCTGGCGCTGAGTGATCTGATCCGCGAGCAGGCCCGCAAGCTGCGCGGGCTGAACCTGAAGCTTGGTCTTGATGTCTGGAAACACGGGAATGAGAGAAACGAGAAGTAATCATCAGACAGCCGAACCCGATTTCAGCGGCCCGATTTCAGCGGGCGACATCGGGTTGCGCCGTCATCGCGCGGCCAATGGTGTCGGCGTGACCCCGCCGCGCCGCAAGCCGGGCCTGCCATCTGAACGCACACGCGGGCCGCAGAGCCACAGGGCGAAAAGCGCGAGCCGACCTCTGAGCAGACCACGAGCATCGTCCGGCTGGCTGAGCCGACATCGCCTGAAGGTGTTCATCGCGCTTTTCGCCCTGGTGCTGCTGGTCACGGTGTTTTCAGGCATGGTCTGGGCTTATCGGTCAATTACCGGGTCGCAGCTTTTTGCGCTGCACAAAATCGAAGTGCAGGGCGCAGTGCAGACTTCGCCGGATGAACTGACGCAGGCCCTGCGGCAGCAAACAGGCGGGCGCAGTCTGTGGCAGATTGATCTGGCTGCGCTGCGCGCTGGAGTGATGAAGTATCCCTGGATTCGTGAGGCGCAACTTGAAAGGGTTCTGCCGGACACCCTGCGCGTGACGATTGATGAACGCGAACCGTTTGCTCCGGTGCGACGCGCGAGCGGCTCGCTGATCTGGGTTGATCGTGACGGCGTGCCGCTCGGTGAACGCGCCGTCATCAAAAACGGCACAATCCCGCCGGTCATCAGCGGCCTTGACGAAGGCGCGACGCCGGAAGTGAAAGACGCCAACAAACAACGGCTGAACGTCTATCAGCAGTTGCTGGCCGACCTCGACCGCGCAGAACCGAAGCTGTCAGACAAGGTGGATGAAGTCACGCTGGAAGACATTCACGATGTCCGACTGCGCCTGGTCGAAAAAAACATCAGCGTCATGCTCGGTGAGACAAACTTTCGCACCCGGCTGGAGTCGGCGCTGAGAATTCTTGATGCCGTCGAAAGAAAAGACGTGGCGGCGCTCGGACTGCTCAATGCGAGCGATGCCGAGCGCATTTTCAAAGGCGAGCGCGTGGCTTATCTGCGAGCCACCCGCGATGACCGGGTGCAGATCAAATTTGCCCCATAAGCAACCGCGCTGAGTCCGGAGTCCGGAGTTCGGAGATCGGAAGAGCACACGTCTGAACTCCAGTCACTAGGATGAATCTC
>CAYWDW010000900.1:0-2490 GCA_964457105.1 uncultured Heliobacteriaceae bacterium | reverse complement strand
GCGTGGACGGCGTGGACGGGTTCGCGTGAACTGCTGGACCTGGCCGGGTGGCAAAGCCGTTCGCTCGCCGCGCGAACCGGAAAGCAGCGGCGCACCAGAACCGTCACGAGGCCTGTCACTCAGACACCGCCGCGCGCCCGCACCGAAGCCGAACCGAAACAACCGCCAGTCACCAGGCCTGTGGCCGGTCGCGCGGTTGAGGATGCCGCCGCCAGCCCGGAAGTGACGATCAACGACTGTTCTTACTTCAGAGACCCTGAAAACCCGCGTGACGCGCAGATGCGCCATCGCACTGCGGTCTGGCAGGCGACCGAAGCCGTCAGCGGCAGCGCCGCACAGCGGGAAACGAGCCTGGTTTCAGCAACTGAAATCCCGCGTCGGAATTTCATTGATACGATCCTGTTTGATCGCATGGCCCGTGACAACGTGGCTTCGGCTCCGCTTTGCTCTGACGCTGAGTTTCTGCGCCGCGCTTACCTTGATCTGACCGGGCGCATTCCGGCGGCTGATGACGTCAACAGGTTTCTGGCCGACACCAGCCCGGTCAAACGCGACGCGCTGGTTGACGCGCTGATCGGCACGCCGGAATTTGTGGACAAGTGGACGATGTTTCTGGGTGATCTTTTCAAAAACACTTCGAACGCGACCAACATCAATCGCTACATTGGCGGGCGCACAGCCTTTCACAAATACATCCGCGATTCCCTGGTCAATAACAAAGGCTACGACCGCATCGCCACTGAAATGATTACGGCCAGCGGTGACAGCTTCGTTAACGGTGAAGTCAATTTCATCGTCGGCGGCAACGTTCCGATGGGGCCGGCCCAGGACACGATGGACGGGCTGGCCGTGCATGTTTCTTCAACTTTTCTGGGCATCAGTTCGATGGATTGCCTGTTCTGCCACGATGGCGCAGGGCATCTGGATGCGGTCAATCTGTGGGGCGCACAGCAGAAACGCGCTGAGGCCTGGGGCGTGGCGGCCTTTTTTGCCCGCACGCGCCGGGCGGCGACTACGCTTTCGCAAAGTCCGTTCTATGCCAAATACACCGTGACCGAGAGCACCACTGACGAATATCGGCTCAACACCACGACCGGCAACCGCACGGCCCGCACGCCGGTGGATGGCAAAAACACGGTGGCGCCGAAATACCTGTTCAATGCCGGCGGCGGCGTCAACACAGGCGAAAATCGCCGCCAGGCGCTGGCCCGGCTGATTACGACTGATCCGCAGTTTGCCCGCGCCGCCGTCAATTACGTCTGGGAAAAGCTGATGGTCGAGGCGCTCGTTTCGCCCTCGAACACCTTTGACCCGGCGCGCCTCAGCCCGAATGCGCAACTGCCGACCGGATGGGCGCTGCAACCGGCGAATGCCGAACTGCTCGCGGCGCTCGCTGATGAATTCAACCGCGACAGCTTCAATCTGCGCAACCTGATTGCGATGATCGTCAAATCAAGCGCTTATCAGCTTTCAGCGCAGTATCCCGGCGCGTGGAAGCTTGAATACCTGCCTTATTACGCCCGCAAATACGTGCGGCGGCTCGATGCCGAAGAGATTCACGATGCCATTGTCAAAGCGACCGGCATCTTTCCGACCAGCGGCAGCCCGGCGCAGCCTGGTTATGAACTGCGCGCCGATGACGGCACCACCGTGACCGGCAGGGTGCAGTGGGCCATGCAACTGCCTGAGCCGCGCGAACCGCGCCGCGACGGCACAGGCCGCGCCTTTCTGGATTCGTTCCTGCGCGGCGACCGCGATGCCAGGCCGCGCACGCTCGATCCTTCAATTCTGCAGGCGCTCAATCTGATGAACAGCAACTTTGTGATGAACCGCATTCACCAGCGCAATGCCGGATCAACCGTGCAGAAACTGCTGGCTGACGCAAAAGCGGGCGACAATAACTGGATCATCGAACAGTTATACCTGACGACGCTCGCGCGCCACCCATCGCAGGCGGAGAAGGACAAAATCCTTCCCTACTTCACATCGCTCGGCAAACAATCCGCGACCGAGAGCCTGCAATGGGTGCTGCTCAACAAAGTTGATTTCATCTTCAATTACTAACCGGTCTGAGTTCACCTGCCGACCAGGAGGCGACCTTATGAAAAATCATCTTGATCCGAATCACATCTGCGAGGTATGCCAGCCGCTCAAGCCTGCCAGTTCGGCGCTCTTTGGCGGGCCGCTGCCGGGACGCCGCGAATTTTTCAAACTCGCCGGAGCCGGCCTGACCGGGTTCTTTCTGTCGCCGCTGCTCGCGCCCGCTGAAGCGCGGGCCGACAGCGGAGCAAAGCTGACCCGCACGGCCAGAAACTGCATTTTCATTCTGCTGAACGGTGCGCCCAGTCACGTTGATACGTTCGATCTGAAAGTCGGCGCTTACACGCCGACTGATTTCACTCCGACGACTTACAACGGCGTCAACTTTCCGCAGGGGCTGCTGCCGACCATTGCCACGCACCTCGACAAGATCGCCATTGTGCGCAGCCT
>CAYWDW010000899.1:0-2491 GCA_964457105.1 uncultured Heliobacteriaceae bacterium | reverse complement strand
CTCTGGCTGAGCTGCTGACTGCTCAGCGGCATCAATCCGGCGGGCTGGCAGCCCGCGCTCCAATAGTTTTGCGTAAGTTCTGATCACTTTATCCGGGCAGACACAAACAGGCGGGAAGCATCGCTGATGCTTCCCGCCTGTTTGTGTCACGACCGCTTTCGTGCGAATCGGGTTTACGGCGCCGGCGGCATGCAGGCCGTGTTGTCACCCAGGACGGCCACGCCACTGGCCGATTTGAGCGAAAGGTCGGCGCGCGTGGTGCCATCCGACAGCACGACGCCGTCTGACAGCACGACGCCGTCCGACAGCACCACGCCGTCTGCGAGGACCACGCCGGACGCGAGAATCAGACTATCAGCCATCACCACACCGTCCGACAGCACGACGCCGCTGCTGCTGATGCTGACCGCGCCGCTTTTCAGACTGACCCCGGAGGTGGTTTTGCCGGAAACGCGGCTGAAGGCGAGGCCCGAAATGGCGGTCGCATCGGCCAGCATCACGCCGGAGCCGTAGACGCTCTGCCATTTGGTCATCAGTTCGCTGCCGTACAGAAATCCGTAGTTGGTCACGACGCCCTGGCCCCACTTGAAGGTCTGTCCGGCAATCGTGCTTTGCTGGGTCGGCAGTGAAGACTTCAGCAGCGCCGAGCCGCTTGAGGTCGGCAGCGTCGCCTTGACCAGCCGCGCCACACGAACCGCGCCGTCCACGTTGAGTTCGCCCGCGCCCTGCTCGAATGTATTGAAGCCCGCGAGCGGCTGCGCGGTGTACATCAGAATCGCCTTGATCAGATTCGGCGTCAGTTTCGGGTTGGTCTGAATCAGCAGCGCCGCGGCTCCGGCCACAATCGGCGCTGACATCGAAGTCCCGCTCAGATACATCACCCGCTCGGAGTCCTTCGAGGCAGAGCCGGTTTTCAGGCTCGGATAAGTGCTGACGAGTTTGTTCGGCTCCTCATCGTAACTGGAGCGTGCGCCGATCAGCTTGTTGCCGGGCGCAATCAGGTCAGGCTTGATCAGGTTGTCATAGACTCTGATGCCGCTGACGGTCGTGTAACTGCGTGTCGGCCCGCGTGAACTGAAGCTGGCCACCGTGTCATCCGACCGCGCGTCGGTGCCCATCGTGTTGGCTGCGCCAACGGTAATCACCGCCGGATCGTTGCCGGGCGAGTGAATCGCGCCGTAAATCTTGCGGCCACTGGAATCCTTGCCGTCATTGCCAGCAGCGCAGACGACGACGATGCCGGCATTCCAGGCGCGGCGTGCGGCGAGGCAGAGCGGGTCGGTCTTGTAGCTGTCTTTGGCAATCGAGCCGAGCGAGAGATTGATGACGCGAATGTCCCACGCCGTTTTGTTGGCGACGCACCAGTCGAGCGCGGCAATAACGCTGCTCGCCGCGCCTGCGCCGTTGCTGTCAAGTGCGCGCAGGTTAATGATGTCCGAGCCGTCGGCAATGCCTTCGTAAGCGTTGTTGTTCAGGACCCAGTCACCGGCGAACATCGTCGCGACGTGTGTGCCGTGTCCGTAAGGATCGCCCGTGATGCCCTGACCTGTGAAATCCCTGCTGTAAGCGACTTTTGACTTGCCCTGAGTATTCATCCAGCGCATGAGGTTGTGACCGCCGTCAATGCCGCTGTCAATCACAGCAATATGTCCGACGCCACCCATCAGCCAGGTGTTCGGGTCGCTGTCCCCGTTGTCTGAAATACCTGTGTTTTTCCAGCCCGTTGTATTTCCGATGTGACCGGACGCGACGACCGGACGATCCGGACTGACGTAAGCGATGCTGGCATCGGCGGCAAGCTGACGAATCGCTGAACGGGGCGCTTCGACGACGAGCAGGCCGCTCTGTTCGGCGCGACGGCTGACACGTCCGCCGACACTCGCCAGCCGGGCCTGCATCGCGGCGCTTGAAGCGGTGTCGTTCATCTGAACGATGAAACTCTGCGGCTCATCCGCCGCGACTTCAGTTGACGGGAGGTTGACGCCGCCGACCCGCTGACGTTTGGCGAGGCGCTGCTCACGTTTCTGCGCGAGCGTGCTGGCCGTCGTTGGTTTCTTTCCGGCCTCGTCGTCCTGCGTCAGCAATTCTTCCAGGTCGGGCGCGAGCTTCGGCGCCGGTGCGACTTTCATTGCCGCTTTGCGTTCACGCAGCGTCTGCGATGGCGCACCGAAACCCGGCGTCGGCAGCAGCAGCGCCGCCAGGGTCAAAGTCAGTGTTTTATGAATTGCGCGTGGAAACATAGTTGTGACTCCGCAAGTTTTCATCAGATTCAATCGCGCAGCTCAACAGGAGAGCAGGCGCGAAATCAAATGCGAGCTTCATACCAGAGACGAACGTGACGACAACAACAGGCTTTGGCGTTCGGCGTTGAATAACAGGCCGTCAGGTTGCGCGGTCAGGGGCAATCAGCCTGACCGTTCTGACCGAAATCACTCAGGGCTGACGCAAAATCCTGGGAGCGCGGGGGGCCACCCCCCCGGCGGGGGGCAGC
>CAYWDW010000898.1:0-2497 GCA_964457105.1 uncultured Heliobacteriaceae bacterium | reverse complement strand
AAAAGGTGGACGCGAAGCCAGCACATTTTTACTCATGCAACTGATTCAGCTTCAATCAAACACTTTCTCATTACCGTCACCCACTGAGCCGCCAGCCGCTGATGTGCTCGCCAGAGAGCAGCAACTCAGAAACATCCTGCGGGAAATGCAGTCCGTCATCATTGCTTTTTCGGGCGGCGTGGACAGCGCTTATCTGGCCTGGGTGGCCGCGAGCGAGCCGGGCGTCAGGGCGCTGGCCGTGACCGGCGAAAGTCCGAGCTATCCTGATGTGCAGCGGCAGGACGGGCTGGAATTTGTCCGCGCCTTCAATATTGCTCACGAAACGATCATCACCGCCGAGATGGATGATCCGAATTATCAGGCCAATCCGACCAACCGATGTTACTTCTGCAAGCACGAACTCTTTACGAAGCTCGGTGAAATGGCGCAGGCGCGCGGCTTCAATTACGTCTGTGACGGGAATAACGCCGATGATGTCGGGGATTATCGTCCTGGTCGGCAGGCTGCCGCTGAGTTGCAGGTGCGCAGTCCGCTGGTTGAGGCCGGGCTGACGAAGTCTGACATTCGCGTGCTGGCGCGTGCCGTCGGCCTGCCGGTCTGGGATCGTCCGGCTTCGGCCTGTCTGTCATCGCGCATTCCTTACGGGCTGCCGGTGACGATTGAGAAACTTTCGGTCATCGAGCGCGGCGAAGCGATACTGCGCGCGCTCGGCTTCAGTCAGATGCGCGTCAGGCATCACGGCGAGATCGCGCGCATTGAAATCGCGCCGGATGAAATGCCGCGCGCGCTCAACCCTGAAATGGCCAGCCGCATGGCCAGAGAATTCCGGCAACTTGGCTTCAAGTATGTGGCACTTGACCTTGACGGCTATCGTCAGGGCGCGCTCAACGAGGCGATCAAAAAAGAAGAATAAAGCCGGGGCCGGGAGCCGAAATTCCCGGCCCTTTTTTTGGTTCAGGCACCAGCGCCGGGCGAACCATCAACTCGCGCGGCTGATTCTGAGGAGGCAAACGTGATAACCAACGCGTTCGTGGATGATTCCAAATTCATCAGGGAAGAGAATCCCTTCGAGTCAATGATGTCGCGCTTTGATCACGCGGCGCAGCTCCTGCAGCTTGATCCCGATTTGTACCGGGTGCTGCGTGTGCCGAACCGCGAGATCACGATTTATATTCCGGTGCTGATGGATAACGGGCACATCGAAGTGTTCACCGGCTACCGCGTGCAGCACAACTTTGCGCGCGGCCCGGCCAAGGGCGGCATTCGCTATGCGCCCGATGTGACGATTGATGAAGTGCGCGCCCTGGCCGCGTGGATGACCTGGAAATGCGCCGTCGTCAACATTCCGTTCGGCGGCGCGAAGGGGGGCATCATCTGCGACCCGCAGCATATGTCGCAGACCGAACTGGAACGCATGACCCGCCGTTACACCGCCGAACTGATTGATTTCATCGGCCCCGAACGCGACGTGCCCGCGCCGGACATGAACACCAATGAGCAGACGATGGCGTGGATTATGGATACTTATTCGATGCACGCCCGCCACACCGTCACGGCTGTCGTGACCGGCAAGCCGGTTGATCTGTCGGGGTCGCGCGGGCGCCGCGAAGCGACCGGCAGAGGCGTGATGTTCGTCGTCAATGAAGCGACAAAGCATTTCGGCATGAAGCCGTCGGAGACGCGCGTCGTCGTGCAGGGATCAGGCAATGTCGGCGGCATCGGCGCAAAGCTGATGGCCGAGGCCGGTTACAAAATCGTGGGCCTGTCAGAAGTGCGCGGCGGCATTCACAACGCGCAGGGACTCAACATTCCTGAGGCGCTCGAATACCTGCATAAGCACCGCACCTTTGAGGGCTACCAGGGCGGCGATCAGGTTTCAAATCAGGAACTGCTTGAACTCGACTGCGACGTGCTGGTGCCGGCGGCGACTGAAAATCAGATCACCAGCCACAATGCCCACAAGATCAGATGCCGCATCCTGGCCGAAGGCGCCAACGGTCCGACCACTGCCGCCGCCGATGATATTCTGGAAAGCAAGGGCGTATTCGTCATCCCTGACATTCTGGCCAACGCGGGCGGCGTGACGTGCAGTTACTTTGAATGGGTGCAGGATCGGATGGGCTATTTCTGGCGCGAAGACATGGTCAACGAGCGGTTGCAGGACATTATGGTGGCCAGCTTCAACGATGTGGTGAAGTATGCCGCCGCGCACAGCGTCAACAACCGCATTGCGGCTTATATGCTGGCGATTGACCGTGTCGCCTACATTACCCGCACGCGCGGTATTTATGCCTGAGGGGTGACGGCACAGTGCGCGCCTGTAAAAAAATGCAGCGGCGAATCAGCGGTTCGCCGCTGCATTTTTGCATGCCTGGGACAGTCCGCGAGCGTCAGCGAGCGCCCGGTCCGCCGTGCCCCCGCGGGGGCGGACGCCGCCGGGCGGGGGAGGGCGCCCACCAAAGCAAAGATGCGAAAATAAAAGCGGCCCCCCCCGGCG